>JALTMC010000341.1 GCA_027005175.1 Myxococcales bacterium | reverse complement strand
ATCTTAAGAGACGCCACAACAAGATCTCCTTTCCCTAAAAAAGATAAACTCCGTACTATACTACGGAGTCAAGCATTTTCAAAAATAAATTTTTAATCTTCTGTGAAGCATGGATAGCAAATCAAGATAACCTCTAATAGGCAAGGTAGGCCACACAGCATCGTTGTCGGTGTCAACGGAAGATTATCTTTCCATAAGATCCCTTGTTGTGACAGGGCTAGGAGTTGTTACATTCGATTTCTTGGTTGCAGGCTCGGAATTCACACAGGTCTGCTTCCAGGTAATTTGGACTGTTCCTGTTTTCCATGTGGGCTCACCGAAGGCTTGAGAGGTCCCATCTTTCAAGCAAATAAAAGCTTGTTCAAGATACTTGTAGTCGACTTTGATGACTAATGAGTCATCCGATCCGGCCTCTTCACAGGTCCATTGAAGCGGTGTGAAGGAGGTATTCCAGTCCGGTTGAGTGAGTGGACTTTGCTGTGTCACTGGGTAATTCGCGAAATAGCTACTGGCACCCGTAAGCTTTCCACCGGCATAGCGACCAAAGTTCGCATATTGGCCTGGCCTTATCGTGATGTTTGTAACAAGCACTTTTTGTTCGGAGAGTTCCCCCTTGGTGGTACAACTTCCCAAGATCTCATTTCCTTCTAATTTCTGCTTGCGTGACAAAGCAACCAAAGAAAGAGTCCAATCTATTTCAACCACCTGTCCTACCTCTGTGCTTTCAGGGGCTATAAACTCCAACTTTACATAGCCATCACTACTCGTTTCCGTATAGAGTAATTTTACCGTTTGTGCTCGTTGGATGTTGTTGAGTTCAGACTTCGATGAATCCCCTGTCATATTCGGTGGCAGTCCACATCCTGTGACCATAACTCCAATCACCATCAAACCCAAACCTGCCATTGTATTCTTGATTTGCTGCGCCCATTTCATGATTTTATCCCTTTCAAAGTTAGTGTGCGTCATGTCTACACACCCTCTCAGCAAGGGTTACGCCATCGTACCAAAGAACACAAACAACTATTCAAATTCAACAACATACACAAGTCTATCAATAGATTTATACATTCTCTTTTGCGAGAATTCTCTTTTACGAGAAGGCTATTTCTCTGATACGAGCCAAATGTTGCCTTCGTATTCTTTCTGTACCTTTGTGATGTATTTTTCGCAAGATTTAGGACGGGAGGCCCAATAACCAAGAACCTCAACATTCGTATTCGAGGTCATCTTTCTTACCGGTAAAAGTAACTGTCAAGCAAGTGGGTCCTTTCATCAGAAAAAAACCTCTTATGTTGTGGACGTGGAAACCTCCTCCAGGATCTACAGGACGAAGCCCGGCTTGGGTGGGGGTCGTTGACCCAAACTCCTATTTGGATGGACAACATCCTCCCTGCGTAGGCTGGTGAGCTTACAGCCCGCGCAAGGGCGGGATGAAGCTCCTATTTGGATTGACAACATCCTCCCTGTGCAGGAGCCTCTTGTATTTTCTTGGCTTGTTTTTCAGTTCCCAGACTTTCTTCAACCTGTTTTACGGCAGCCCGCACATTCCCTAAACAGCAACTCCCTTGTGGGTTGCGAATATCACAAGCACAAGTTCCAGCTTTTGTCCCTGCTGTGACACGGGCAACAACATCCGTTTCACCTCGCTCAAGGATCTCGCTTCGGATTGTTCCGGGAGAATGTCGGTAACAATAACAAACAAAGATATCTTCACTCTCTGGATGTTTTTGATAAACTTGTTCCCGTAGATCTTCTTCAACAAAAGAGTCGCCTCCCTCACCAAAATAAACCACAGGACAATCGGCAGAACGACAAAATCGGTAGGTTGTAGAGTGATCGATAGCCTCCAATGTCACAGCCAGCATAGCTTGCAGTGTCTGGATTTTAACCTTTTTTCCTTTTTGTTCACAAGAAGGACAAACAACAGTATTGCTCACCTGCTTGATACTCTCAGTTTCGCACTCTTCTGAAGAGCAACAATCGTGGGCCATGATGACCTCCTCTATTTTAAATTAACCAAATAGGGTATGAAGGGAAAAAGTTAATCACACGCGTTTTTTCGGTTTTTCTCGGTCGAGCTTCGCTTTGTAGCCAGCTTTCTTGATGGCCTGAATCATCTGTTGGATATTTGCTTTTTGTGTGTTGTACTGAATGACCGCTCGTTGTGGTTTATAGGTAACTTTTGCTGAAAGAATTCCATTGACTTTTTTGAGAGCATTCTTCACATTAAAAGCACATCCACCACAGGTCATACCCGAAAGACTCAATGTGATCGTATTGGTATTCGCAGCAGCTACTTTCGTCAATTTGGTCTTGGAAAGACTGGCTTTGTATCCAACCTTTTTAATCGCTGCAATCATCTGAGAAGTTGTCACTTTTTTTGGATTAAAACGAACCACCGCACGCTGAGGTTTAAAGGACACTTTTGCGGAAGAAATCCCAGAGAGACCTTTGAGTGCACGTGTGACATGTCCAACACAACCACCGCAAGTCATGCCCTTTATATCAAGAGCGATTTGTTGAGAGGCAACTTGTGTTGCTCCTTGTAGACCTGCATTTGCCTTGGAAAAAGAACTATCAGAGAAAGCTGCTAACAAATAAGGGCTAATCATGGACACAACAGCAATAACTGTTGCGACCCACAACATCACCTTACCCCACTTATTTTGTTTTGGTTTCTCACAACCACACGCATCAACCCCACCTTCAGCTACCGCAGGTTTACGGAAGTAGGCAAAGTAGAACCCTGCTCCCAGCAACAGGAATGTAAAGGTCATAAAGTAGGGGCGATACGGCTCAAATTTAACAAGAAGACCCGCTCCGCCAATTCCCAAAATAGCGAGAGCCAACGGACCAATGCAGCAAGCCGAAGCGAGAAGCCCTGTAAAAACAGCAGCCACTGCTGTTCGTACACTCATTTTTTGTTCATTCGCCATGCTCTTTTCTCCTTTGTTTTGATAACTTCTCTACTTCGATAAGAGAGACTGTATCGAAGTAGATAGTTGTTCTATTGTTACTTTTTGGATCCTTCAAGCCAATGTTCCTACCGTGAACAAGAATCAAATGAATACAACAGGATTTGACCTTCCCAAGAGAACACCCTTGGGGTCCAAGTGAATCATGATGCTCGCTCAGACATGAGCGGACATCTCCTCCAACACCTCTTTCTCAGAAGAGCCTTCAGGAAGAAGACCCGTAAAAAATGAAACAAAGACTTCGTTCTCAAGACGATAAAAGATGGTTTGCTTAACCCTGGTGGTGCTCACGATCTCCATATCTTTTAACTTCCGAAAATGCTGAGATACCGCTGAACTACTGATATTAAGAATATTAGCAAGGTCGCACACACAAAGCTGATGATAACGATACAAAAGATAGACGATCTGAAATCGCGTGGGGTCTTTAATCGCCTCAACCCAGCGTAACGTCGGAGAAAGCCATGCCGCTCCTACCAACTCCATCCGAATCGTTGCTATCTCCTCTTCGGTCTTAATCGACGCACGACACTCACCATACTCTGTCACAACTTTACGCTGCATCACACTCACCTCCTCAAAGACTTAAGTAATTAAGCACTAACTAAACTACTAAATCATGAAAGAATGATTGTCAAGGGTATCGAGCAAGTCATTGGAGAAAAGGTGGTTGGATGGTAGGTGTGAGGAGAGTTTGGTTACTGTGAAGAAGGTGCGGGGAACCAGCTTTGGGTACGATTGGCAAATGAGACAAGAGATAGCATGACAGGCACTTCAATAAGCACTCCTACCACTGTGGCCAACGCCGCACCGGAAGACAACCCAAAGAGGCTAATTGCGACAGCAACCGCAAGCTCAAAAAAGTTGGATGTGCCGATCATCGCTGCCGGAGCAGCCACATTAAATGGAAGCTTAAGCACTCGCGCCAAACCGTAGGCAATCGCAAAAATGCCATAACTCTGAATAAGCAGTGGCACCGCTATCAAAAGAACCCGTATCGGTTGCTGAACAATCGTTTGGGCTTGAAACCCAAAAAGAATCACAACTGTCAGAAGGAGACCCAGAATAGAGAGAGGCTTGAACGTTGTAGCAAGCTTCTCAATCGCATCCTCACCTCCCGACTGAACGAGACGTTTGTGCGTAAAAATTCCAGCCGCCAGTGGGACGACCACAAAGATCACAACAGAAGCCAAGAGTGTTTCCCAGGGCACTTGCAGCCCCGTAACTCCAAGCAAAAAACCTGCAATCGGAGCAAAGGCAAACACCAGAATAATGTCATTCACAGAGACCTGAACCAGTGTGTAGTTGGCATCTCCATCCGTTAAATGACTCCACACAAAAACCATCGCAGTACAAGGTGCAACCCCCAATAAGATCATCCCTGCAATATACTGCTGTCCATCCTTAACAGACACAAACCCCGCAAAAATATACTTGAAAAATAAAATACCCAAAGCAGCCATCGTAAATGGCTTAATCAACCAGTTAACCACCAACGTCAACATCAACCCTTTTGGCTTTTTTCCCACATCCTTCAAACACCCAGGATCAACCTTGAGCATCATCGGATAAATCATTAACCAAATCAGTACCGCTACTACCAAGTTGACTCGCGCCCACTCCAATCGAGCAATCCATCCAAAAAAACCCGGAACGATCAACCCCAAACCAACACCAATTGCAATCGCTAAAGCTACCCAAATCGACAAAAAACGCTCAAAAATTCCCATCGTCACACCTCTCTTCAACGAAGCACCTTGTCTCAACAAGGCAACCTCTACTCCTCTGTCTTCCAACTATCAATCATCACAACTATCGTTTATCGTCGAACAACGATAACGAAACTAAAAAAAGAGGACTTTCATGTTGTGAATGAAAGGCTCTCAATGAAACTCACTACAGGCTTTGGGTTAGGGATTTGAAGAGAGTCACTACGCCAGGTTCGACGCAGTAGCAAACTCTTGGCCCATCCACCTCCCCTCGAATGAAGCCTGCCTCTTTGAGCAATTTAAGATGCTGAGACACCGTGGACTGAGCAAGCGGTAACTCTTTTACGATCTCTCCACAGATACAGGCTTCGCGACGCAAGAGCAGACGGAGAATCGCGACACGGGCAGGGTGACCAAGCGCTTTGGCGAGACGAGCCAGCACTTCATTGACTTCGTCTTCATCGGCTGGGATTTCAGGTGCTTCCCCCGCAGGTGGACAACATTCTTTTTGTGACTGATTCATTCCACTCTCCCTTACAACAAGCGACGGTAGAGCATTCATCGTCAATATACGATAAGACCTCTATCGCCAACATACGATAAGAAAGAGAGGATGTCAACAGTGATGTCAATTTTCACAGTCTTGATTTGTAGTGGGATGGAGCAAGGAAGTAAAGCAAAACGTTGGAATGTTGGTCATAAGAAAGCGAAACCTCTACGAACACGTCACACTCAAAAATTGACGTTCTCCCCC
>JALTMC010000340.1:289-19021 GCA_027005175.1 Myxococcales bacterium | reverse complement strand
GGGTGATACGGGGGAGAAGGGGGAGCCTGGAGTCAAAGGCGAGAAGGGAGCCAAGGGTGATACGGGAGCCAAAGGTGACAAAGGTGACAAAGGTGAGAAGGGTGACAAAGGCGGGGCAGGGACAGGGACAGGCTCTGCTGGAGCGACAAAGATTCCTTCAGAGTTTCTTCATCTGGGTTTAATTCAGCTACACAATCCGAGGTCCTCGGCTTATTTATCGAGTCAGAATGGTGGTTGTACAACCTGTCATGGAGACAAAGAGTCTGAGCCCACTCCGCTAAAGCCTAGTCTGGGTAATGCTCATAAAAGGATGTTCAAAGTCGCTCCTTATAGAACAATGAGTGGTAACAAACGCTGTGAATCGTGTCACATCAAGGAATACAAAGGTGTTCCACATATGATCGATCTTGTTCGTGCTCCTGGTTCCGGTAGTGGAGGAGCACTTCGAAAGCAGGTTAATCCTCGCAGTTGCGCGCAGAGTTGTCATTGTCCGAATGGTATTGGACGACAGCTATACATGACTTGTTACTAGCTCGTAGGAGAGGGAGAAAGACAAGATGGACAACAATACAAAGAAAAGTTCGGTCGAAGAGCAAGTGACAATTTCATCACAAGAAGAGCGCAAGAGTGCTTTGCCTGTTAATCGGCGGGGCTTTCTCCAGGTTTCGATGACATTGGCAGCTGTGGCAGGGGCCTCTAGTCTTTTTTCTCGCACACGCCCAGCGATCGCTGCTGGCGTTCCTGCGATGGATCGCTCGGGGGTCCCCGATCCGGTGGAGACAGACACTGCAAAAGTGGCTGTCAAATATAGCGTTTGTCTCCAGTGTCACAGTGCCTGTGGGATCAAGGTCAAGGTTTCGAAGAGTGCTACACCGACAATTCTTTCGATTCAAGGAAGTCCTTTTCATCCCAACTGTGTGGAAGAGGATGAGAATCGACTGAAGCAGGACGCCAAGCCCGTCAACGATCCCTCCGTATTGAAGACAGCAGGAACACTCTGTCCGAAGGGAATCGCAGGTATGGAGATTATCTATAATCCTCATCGGATTTTGCAACCACTGAAGCGTAAAGGTGCGCGAGGTTCAGGAGTATGGGAGGCTATCTCTTACAAACAGGCCATTCAGGAGATTGCCAAAGCGATTGCTCCTTATTGGACACGAGGGCCCGATCCTACTTTTACGGGAAACAAGACACCTCACTATATCGATCCGAACAATACATCGTTGGGATTTAAGAACAATCAAGTTGCCATGTATATCGGGCGGCTAGAGCATGGCCAAAAGGAATTTACAGATCGCTGGTTTCGTTATGGATTTGGCTCTGTTAATTATCGTCTGGACCATACCAGTATCTGTGAAACAAGCCACCATGTTGCGATAGATATGGCTCTTGATGGCAAAAAGAATCACACCAAGCCAGACGTGCGGAATGCACGTTTCATCATTGCTTTTGGTACGAACATCTTTGAGGCGGGGTTCCCCCAACAGGCGTTATCAAGAAAATTTGCGCGGGCGATAAAAGAGAACAATCTTGAGGTTGCTGTTGTCGACCCACGTTTTTCCAAAATCGCCTCCAAAGCAAAACACTGGCTCCCTCTTATCCCGGGCACAGATGCAGCTGTTGCTTTTGGTATTATTCGCTCGTGGCTCGATAATTCAAAAAGTTTGGAGACGGATACAGGAAACCAAGTGGATAGCAAGTTTTTGCGCAATGCGACGCGAAAAGCTGCGGAAGATGATGGTGAATTAAATGTTTCGGATGCAACGTTTTTAGTTCGCCGGGACAACAAAGAACTCTACAGAGACTCCAGTGGCAACCTTTACGCCTGGGTGGGAAATGCAGGTAAGTCTCTGGGCAAAGAGCCACATAAAAATACAATGGATTCGGTCAATGGAACGTTGTTGACTCCCAAAGCCGGAGTTACCGTTGGTGGTGTGCTTTGTGACTCCGTTTTTCGTCTTTTTTATGATGAGGTACACAAGCACGATGTCGAAGGTTGGGCCAGGATCTGTGGTGTTCCTTCAGCGCAGATCACTGAAGTTGCAAAAGCTATGGCTGCAGCGGGTAAAAAAGGCAGTGCTGAGTTTTACCGAGGCCCGGCCCAACACACCAATGGGACTTACAGTTGTTTGGCGATTGTGGCTTTGAATACACTGCGTGGAAACTTGGACCACAAGGGAGGGCTTTCGATTGGAGGTGGTCACTACCACGAAGTCGGTGGTGGTGCGACGGGCCAATACAGCCTCAAAAAACCTGCCACTGGTGCTTATGCCGCAACCGGGCCTCGTATGGATCGAGCGAAGGCGGACTGGGCGAAGTACAAGGGGAGTGAGAACAAGCCTAAGCGACCGTGGTTCCCGCATTCCAAGTACGGCGTATGGCAGGAAGTTTTTCCAAGTATTGCGGAAGGTTATCCCTATCCTATCAAGGCTCTCTTTTCCTATTGGGCGGATCCTGTGTATACACAGCCCGCTGGTCGAGATACACTCACACCCATTCTAAAAGACGAGAATGCTTTACCCCTCTTTGTTGCTTTCGACAATAGCTTTGGCGCGACAGCGTCGTTGGCTGATTATATCATCCCAGATACAACTTACCTGGAGCGTTGGAGCACGCCTCATGCAGCCCCAACAATGCTGTCGAAATTCAGTGGATTTCGACAGCCTATGGTTGGCTCCTACCAATCCAATGCCCATGACCAGTGGCAATCCGCAGTGGGAACCACATGGCACCTGGAAGATTTCTGGATTGGCGTTGCCAAAGAGTTGGAGTCTCTTACTGGGCGAACTTTCCCTGCTATCGGTAAAGATGGCATTGCAAAAGGCAAGGATCTTAACTCTGCAAAAGATTGGTTCGATGCCATTGTGTATAACTTTGCCAAAGAGAGCGGCAGAACAGAGCAAAGTATTAGGGAGCATGGTGGTGTCTTTGCTGATCCTGGTCCCAATTCAGAATATGACGGACAAAAACTTCGGGCGCGCTTTGGCTTTGCCAAAACGATTCGACTCTATATCGAGCGATTAGCGAAATCCACCGACTGGCGTGTCGATGGGACATCCAGTAAGTTTTATGGATTGCCTCACTACTTGCCAGTGCAAGATATCCTGGACAAGCCTGTCGAAGATAATGTGTATGAATATCCTTTCGTCAGTGTCACATACAAGCCGATTCAGCACAAGATGGGTCTTACGGCTGTGTGTCCTTCGCTAATGATGATAGAGCCCGAGAATTTTGTTGAGATCAACTCGGCAGATGCCCGCACTCTCGATGTGGAAACGGGAGATCTTGTGCGAATAACTTCTCCCACTAACACGGCGGGAGTTGTGGGTAAGGTGCGCTCCACAGAGACAGTTCGTCCTGGAGTTGTGGCTGTTGCTATGGGCTTTGGAAACTGGGAGCAATCCAGTCGTCCTCATATGATCAATGGGAAGGTGACAGGGTTTGATCCACGTCGGGGCAGAGGACTTAACACGAACCGTGTCTTGCGATTGGATCCCGTCCTCAAAGATGTTTGTCTCCAAGATAAAGTTGGAGGTAGCAGTTCTTTCTTCGACACTCGTGTTAAAATAACCAAGGTCTCACAATAAGGGAGGTGAATCATGCCACAACGAGGATGGGAATACGATCTGACCAAATGCATAGGTTGTCATGCTTGTGTGATCGCTTGCAAGATGGAGAACAATACCTATTTACCCTCCCCAGGGGAGCCAGGAGAAGCTGTCAATTATCGAATGGTGGTGCTACGTGAGAGCGGGTTCTTTCCGAAACCATCACGAACTTTCATCTCCATGTCATGCTTTCATTGCAAAGATCCGGCTTGTCTAAAGTCATGCCCTGAAAATGCTATCACAAAGGACTCGGATGGTGTTGTTCTGATCGATGAGAAAAAGTGTACAGGCTGTCGGCGCTGTGAGTGGGCCTGCCCCTATGGTGCTCCCCAGTTTAATGCGAAGTCGGGGAAAGTTGAGAAGTGTCACTTCTGTATGCATCGAATTAACGCAGGAATGGAACCTGCTTGTGTCCAAGCCTGTCCTGGTCGAGCCCTTAAGCATGTCCCTGATGTGACCGTCGGAGGAACAGCGCCGGATGGCTTTGCTCCTGTCAATCTTACCAACCCCTCCATTAAATTTACTTAAAGCAAAGCTTCTTCTTTTTCTCTCGCCCCTTTTTTGGGATTGTAGGGGTTCCTTTTGCTGACCAGTTTAAGTACTCTTTGACTTTTGTTGTTGTATGGAACGACTTTTCCCTGTAAGGAGCTTTAAATGGTATACTCCTCCGAACTTGGAAGAGGTGAGCTTTATCACTTCCTTGCCTCTACCATGCTGCGTTCTCCTACGAGTGAACTCATTCACGCGATTTGTACCCCGGAGCACCTGAAAGAACTTGGAGCTGTTCTCGGAGAGGCTTCGGTGGAGATGTTACGTCAATTTCCTTTGCAGGATAAAACGGTAGAAGAGATCCAACAGTCTTATTCTGATCTCTTTCGTATCCCAATGGGTGCCTATGTTTCCCCCTTTGAATCTGTATACCTTGACTCTTATAAAAATGAAGAGGGAAGAGTTCGTCAACGTCTCATGGGTCCTAGTGCTATGCATGTTAGTGCATTCTATGAGGCAGCAGGTTGCGATTTTGATCCCAGTGAATGTGCTCAAATGCCCGATTATATCGGTGCAGAACTCGCTTTTATGGGCTATCTTGCAGAGCAAGAAAAAACAGCATATGCCCAAGAGGATATGGAGCAAGCATCCGAATTTCATATTCTCCAACAACGTTTCCTCAACGAGCACCTGATCCGCTGGATTACTCCTCTTGCGGATGCAGTTGTCCATAATGATAATGTCGGATTCTACAAAGGTATCGCTCGTTTGATGCATTGCTTTGTGGTATGGGACTTTTCCAAATATGAGAAGCTTGAACAGGTACATTGATCTCCTACATCTGTAGTTAGGATAGCTTGAGGCTTTCTTTGATCAGAGGTATTTGGGTAATTGCGTACTGGTATCCGGCTTCAATGATGGGTTCCATGGCTTCAAAACCAAACAGTTTAAAGTGGGCAATCGGTGGGTGTAGGGTAAAGTCTGCTAAATCCTCCATCGCTTCGTTATGTTTTGCGCTGTGCAAGGTAATGGCTCGATATACAACTTCGATGATATGGGGGATCTCGGAAGGTTTGGATGAGAATGGATTGATGCGGTCCCAAGCCAGTTTCCAACCGGAGGGAGCCACTGTTAAGTCTGTTGAGATCCCCCACTCTCGTTGTGGTACCACATGACTTAAGAGAACCTTTCCACCGCAGCGCTTTCTCATCTCATCGGCAGGTAGATTGTTGAAGATACCGCCATCGATAAAGAGTTCGCCGTTGTCAAACATGGGAGGTCCCATAACAGGGATGGACATACTTGCCTGGATACTTCGTCGTACAAGGCCCCGGTCGTGGACTTTCATTTCTGCCCGAGATAGGTTGGTAGAGATGCAGAAAAAAGGGATTCTCAGGTCTTCGATACAGCGTTCTTCAAACATCTCTTGGAGCATGTTGATGATACGATTGCCTCGAATGACGGAGAGGATGGGAAGAGTATAATCTCCGAGGGGGCTTCCGTGGACCCAGCCTTTGCGGTTGGCTTTGATGAGTTCTTCGATGGTCCAGCCCATCGCATATTGAGCTGCCATTAAGGCACCCATACTGGTGCCACCGATCATATCGATAGGGATGTCAGCTTCTTGGAGTGCACGAAGTACACCGATATGAGCGAAACCACGTGCTCCACCTCCACCCAGTACAAGACCAATGGCGCGACCTGCCAGTCTGCGTGCGAGACGAGCAAAGTCTTTGGAGCGAGCGATACAAACATGATGCACCGATTCCACTTTGCGTTTCACCAGCCACTCCGAGGTGTTCTGTGGAGGGACCGATAGATCCGGGTGAAGCATCACAAACTCACGATGTGTTGTTCGTTCGTCGGGAAAGATGTCAGAGAGTTGGGCTTCGATCTCGTTGTGTTGTGAGCGTCCAAGGATGTGTCCTACAAACAAGATTCGATCGGCTTGTCGTAAGCAGCGACGTGTCCAGGGTGTCATTGTTTTGTCGCAAACATACAAGACAAACTGGTGGTCTGCTTCCTGTTCTCCCAGCCACCGGACCACGCGACCATGTTCGACACTATGTAGGGGGGCTTGAGCGGTTCCCTTGCCCAACGCTTGGTCAACTTGCTTGGGTCCAATCAGAGCTGTAGAGCCCATGCTCTCTAGACTTTGGGCGAGGAGTTCGCTGAATGGCGTAAAGAGAAAGGCATCTCCTGCCGGGATCAAAACGATGCTTTGCGAGGCTGGCGGTGGGCGCATCCCTTGTGATGTTTGGTGCAAACGCTTTGTCATTAAGCGTACAATTCGCATCACGGTGCGAGGATAGTTGGTGAATAACTGACGGATATTGGCGTTGGAAAATTTAAGCAGCTCACTGTCACGAAGGGCTCGCACTGTTCCAGAGCGTGTGGTTTCGGCCAACAAAGCCATCTCGCCGATACTTTCCCCTCGACCTATTTCGGCGATACGTACATCTTGTCCATGGGCTCTGTGTTGAGTGACCTCAAAGCGACCGCTGACGACGATGTACATCGCGTCGCCTGGTCCTCCTTCTCGGATCAATACTTCGCCGCCGGGGTGATGGACCCATTGTGCCAACGAAGCGATATGCTCTAACTCATCATGACCCAAATGTGATACCAGCGGTTGGGTCGAGAGTAGCTCTATGATCTCCTTCGTGGATGGACGATATCGATAGGACATCTCTATCTGTGCCCGGCGTTTGAGTCTTTGATGCATCGTCTTCATTAAAGCGCGAGAGCTGTGACGCAGAAATCGATCGAACGCTTCCCGAGAGAGCTTGGCGCAGCGTGAGTCTTCCACCGCTCGGGCTGTCTTTAAACGAGGTGTTCCCGTGAGCAGGCTTACCTCTCCTACATACTCCTCTGGACCTACAACCCCTAGCGAATCCTCGATACCTTCTTCCAATTCGACAACGATTTCCAGGCGGCCTTCCAACACAAAGAACATCGCATCGCCAAGTTCTCCTTGCTGGAAGAGGATCGTTCCTGCCGGTACAAGGACTTCTTCGAGTTCTTTTGCCAATCCCTGAGATGCCTCAACATCCAAAGGTTGAAATAGCTCCGTTTCCATCAGTAATTGCTTGAGTGATTCAAAACTCTGTGCTGTCATCTACTCTACTCTACTCTTCTCTTCTTTCTTTCCTTGGAGAGACATTGGAATAGAGTCTCTTAGATCGAGGGCAAGTGCAAGGGGCTTACTATTTTCCTCCTCTTACTTTGATCGAGGGCAAGTGCAAGGGGCTTGCCATTCTCCTCTTCTTACTGCTCAATACTCTTTTACTTTTTTATCGCTCTCCCAATACGATCTTTCTTTCCCGGCGTTTCAAGGCTTACAGCTGCGAACTCTCCTTCGCAGGTGAGAAGTGTGGGTCCCTGTGGTACCACCAGCATTACCCGCTCGTTATGGTCAGAAGCTTTGGGAAGTGAAGTCTATTTCGGTCTTGGAGGAAAGAGGAACACATTGTGCTTGGGAGCGTCAACTCCATAAGATTGACAAGAGGGCAAGTGAACACTCGAAAAACTTGGAACTTTGATGGAAGGTCTTATCGCTGAGGGCTTTTTCGACTTAAAGAACGATTCAAAACTCGAAAAACTTGGAACACAGATAAAGGAAATAGGTATGGTGAAGAGTGAGCAGGATATATCGGTAGAAAAGAGACTTGCAATGACAGAGTCTCCCGGAGCCGAAGCGAGCGTTGTTGTACCTTTGGCACATCCGATGTTTTTGTGGTTTTGGGTGATGGCGGCTCTTGTTGTGTTGGGTATGTTCTTATGGGAAGGGGCTACACAAGATCGCCAGAGTCTCACTGCGGTGATGAAAGTGGGCGGGAAGACAGCACGTGATATGACGGAGACACTCTCCTCACCGATTCGTGTGTCGCTTCGTCAAGAGAAGATGATCGGGCGTCGGATGTTACGTTACTTTCGTTGGCTTTCGGATCGGGACCCTCGAACACTGCGGGTTCGTCGTGTCGGTCGGCAGTTGGCACGACAATGCAAGCGCAAAGGTATTCGGTATCGCTTTTATGTGATCGACACCTCCATCCCAAATGCATTTGCACTACCGGGAGGTTATATCCTTGTCACAACCGGCTTGTTACGACTCGCCAATCCCGCTC
Source organism: Myxococcales bacterium (assembly GCA_027005175.1). Lineage (GTDB taxonomy): Bacteria > Myxococcota_C > UBA6777 > UBA6777 > UBA6777 > M3003. The sequence goes on along the minus strand of JALTMC010000340.1, from coordinate 10,797 downwards.
GTCAGGACTCTGAGTTGGCCTGGGTGCTGGGGCATGAATTGATTCATATCGAGCGACGTCATGCCTGGGTTCAGTTGCGATTGTGGCTGGCCCGACGCAAGCTGCGTATTACATTGCTTCGAGAAGCCAGTAAGCTCGCTTTGTTTGTGACCCATTGGTTGAAGCTAGGTTATAGCGAAAATATGGAGTTAGAGGCAGACAAAGATGGTCTGGCATTGATGCGAAGAGCCGACTTCTATGCTCCGGCAGCTTTGACCATGGTCGATAAGTTTCTACTATCTTCTGGAGCTTCTACGCGCCTGAGTCGAACCATGCCTTCTTCCCGACATCCCTGGTTAATTGGGGTAAGGGTCACACAAAAAACAATACGTCAGTACTGGGCCACACATCCCCATTGGGTTCATCGCAAAGCTCTGCTTCAACGTTGGCTTCGATAGATAGGAAGGATCGTTTTATGAATATTTTATTGTGGTTGATCGCCGCTGCTATCTTGGGAGTGGTCATGCGAAGCACTGGGATCTTTTTTATGACCTGGTTGCTGGGGATCGCTATTGCTGTCATCACAAGTGGGCTTCGTGCCTCTCTTGGGCGTCTACAGAACGAACAAGAAAGGATGGGCGGACAGTTAAGCAAAGCAGAAGATCTCGTCCGAATCTCGAACCAGAAGCTCGTAGAGATTCGAGGTATGAAAGAACAGTTACAGGCTTTGCATCAGCGAATCTCTCGACTCGAACAGGAAAATCGACAACTTCGCTCTGCACTTGAATCCGGTGAACCATTACAGGTTTTGTCTGCATCGTCTCTTTCAGAAACCTCCCTTTCTGCGTCGATAGAGACTCCAACGAACACGACCGAGAGTTCTGCAAAAGAGAAGCGAGAGAAAGCTCCTTTGGCAGCTCCGATCGACGTCGTAGAAGAGAAAACTTCTTCTGAGACAGCGGGTACTCTCGTGGAAGAAGCAGATATCGACCTTGCTCTTCCTCAGGCGCAGAAGAGGGTAGAAGTCTCGGCAGCAGGCAGCTCTGTAGGGATGGATGCGTCAAAGGATAGAGAGAGCAGTCTTAAAGCGGAACATTTTACAACAGATGTGCCCGATCTTTCGAAGCCTTCTGTTGTAGAAGCTCGCCCCAAGAGTTCAAAGCCCGAAAAGGAGCGGGGGACCCAAGAAAAGATCCCAAACTCTTCTGTTGTAGAAGCTCGCCCCAAGAGTTCAGATGGTGTTGAGAATGAACCTCAGATTAAAGAGCCGGATGAGTCCGATCTTGCGATGGTATCGGGTATTTCAAGAGATACAGTAGACGACGTCGTGGTGTCCTCTGTCGAGGATGAGAGTATAGGGGAGAAGCGACAAGAGGCTACAGAAAAAGCATCTTCACAACATTCTTTATCAAAGACAAAATCGGTCTCTCGATCCAGGTCAGGCACAGGAGCGGTGTTAAAGACGAAGCCAATGTCTGTGAAGGATGAAGGTGAAAGCTGGGAGAGCTTTATTGGCTCTCGTTTGTTGAGCTATGTTGGGATTGGAATCCTGGTGCTGGGCCTTGTGTCTTTGCTATCCTATTCTCTTACACAGATGGGACCTTTGGGGCGTTGTTTGACAGGTTTGTGCTGTGGTTCCTTGCTCGTGGGGATAGGCTTCTTTCTTGAGCTTAAGGACAACTACCAACTCTTCGGTCGAATTCTTATGGGAGGAGGCTGGTCTGTTCTCTATTTTACAGGCTATGGGGCATACCATATCAAGGCCATGAAGCTGATCCATGATCCGGTCTTGGGTACTCTCGTTATGGCAACCATTGCCGGTGGTATGTTAATGCATTCGATTCGCTACGAATCCGAAGCGACTACCGGTGTTGCGCTACTGTTGTCTTATGTCACTTTGTTTGTCTCTGATGTCTCAACGTGTACTCATGCTGCTGGTATGGTGCTCGGCTTATTGATCGGCTATTTTGCCTATCGTTTTCGCTGGCTGGTGACCCATCTTGTGGGTGTCATTCTGTTGTATGGTGGTTACGGTATTTGGCTCTATTTTCAAGGCCCAAAAAGCCTCACTAACCACCATCTTGACTATCTTCTCTCTGGTGGGTTTTTGGTGAGTCTTTGGGTTCTGTTTAAGGCTCCTGATTTTGCTGTGCCTCGGCAAACGAAGTTGGAGCGTTATCTTGTTCCTGTGATCGGTTTGCTGAATTTGTTTGGCTTGGCTGTGGTACGGAAAGTGACACATCATGTCTTTCAAACCAAAGGTGCGCCTGCGACAGCATTGTATTTGGGGTTACTTTATCTCGTTCTCTCGCAGTTGCTTCGGCGTCGTGGGCGTCTCACTGTATATCGTTTCGACGCCACCGTCTCTGTTGTCTTAATGATGGTGGGGCTGTGGTGTGTCTTCCTTCCCTACAACACCACGATGTTGTCGTGGATGTCTCTTGGTTTGCTTGTCTGGCTGTATAGCTTTTATCGAAAGGAACGGTATTTCCGAGATCTTTCCAATCTTGTCATGTGTGTTTCTACCACCATGGCTTTGGGAGGAGAGTGGCCCAAAGAGTTAATTCGTTGGTTCTACCAAATTGGCTCTGGTGAGATGCTGTTGAACATTCAACAAACAGCTCTGCCGAACAAGATCATTGGTTCTCCTTTTTCCATGGGTGTGGTTGGCGCGATCGGTGCCGCTCTTTTGTTTCTTGGAAGTTGGCTCACCTTCTTATGGTTGCAACAACAGCAACAAGACAGAAGCCTGGAAGAAGAGAGCCGCGACCGATTCCTGATTGTCTTCTCAACCGCCACTGCGATGTGGTCTTGCTATTTGATGCTTACACCCTTTGTGTGTGCGTTGACCTGGTCAGTGTTGGGCTTCTTGCTGTTTTTGTATGGCATCTATCGCAGGGAGTTTGTGATTCGATCCTGGTCACATATCGTATTGTTGTGGACCATCGTGAGTGGTGACTTGTTTGGACTCTCTCGCCAACATATCGGGTGGTCGATGGCGTGGGGAGGTGTCCTTCTTTTCCTCGACGGCTTCCTCACGTTTCGAATGACTCAACGCGAGGACGTCTCCGAGCAAGAAGTGATGCTTGAGAAATTTCTGGTTATGGGTGCTTCTTTTACGATGACATTGGCGGCATCGTTCCTCTTTGCGACCTATGCGATGGTCTTCGCGTGGATATGTCTCGCATTCGTTCTGTTCTTTTATGGCTATGCAAGAGGTGACGATGTGGCACGTTGGTGTGCTTATCTCTTGCATATCTTTGCTGCTGTCTTTGCCTCATTCTTGATGATGGCCGGACGCGATATGATCACCATCATAGGCTTATGGCAAGCCAGTCGGTATGTTTTTCTTGTTCTTCTCGCGATGGCCTTGTCTTATGTCTATGCTGCCTTACTCCATCGCTTCTTAAAAGAGGAAAAAACACACAAAGAGATCGTGCAAGAAGAGGGCCTTGCTGTGACTGTCGGTAGTCTCGCTTTTCTTGTGGCAGGCTGGTATTCCTTGCCTAAAATCGCGGTGGCTGTCGCCTATGGCCTCGCAGGTGTGCTGTGGCTGCGTTTGTCTCTGTTGTGGAAGCGAAGCTACCTTCGTTATCATAGCACAGCGATACTTTTACTCTCGGGCTTTTGGCTCTTTACTGTCAACCTTAACGCCCAGGGACTCTTGTCTGGCCTCCCTCGTCGTATCCTCTCCTCTTTGCCTGTCCTAGGTTTGTGGGCTTATGCTGGAGCAGTCTGGCAGCAGATGCGCTACCAACACAAGGTAGAGAAGCGAAGTCTTGAAGGGCAGCTACCGCTCCTCTTTTCTGGAATGAGCTTCTCTGCGATACAAGTCATTCTTTATTATCATGCACATTACTTCGGTCTTGGCTGGGCGATCCATGGGTTGGTGTTGCTCCTCTTGATGCGTAACCTTCAACAACCTCGTTATCTCTTACTGGCTCTGGTCGCTATGTTCATGGCTAGCTTTAGCTTCTGCTCTCTCGCGATACATGTCGTAGGAAATCCCTGGAGCTACTTTACAAGTCATCTGGTCTTATTGTGGGGGCCGCTGACTCTCTTCGCCAGTCACTTGTGGCTCAAATTTGTCAAGCTTCGACCCTCTGCGACACCCTACTTTACAGACTCCGGCATCGACTCGTTCCTTTACTCTCTCTCTCTGGCTGGACGAACCCTCTTTGGTCTTATGTTTTGTATCGTCTTTTTGTTTGTTCTGACGACACTACTTCCGATGAAACAGTTCTCTCTCGGGTGGGGCGTTGCTGGCTTTCTTCTCGGATGGTACGGCCTCTTCGGTCGAGAGAAATTCTTTCGTTGGATCGCGCTTAGCCTCTTTGGCTTGGCTGTCGGTAAAATTATTTTTGTGGATATCTTTCGCTTCTCCACCACACAAAAAATCATCACTTTCATCAGTGTTGGATTGTCCCTCCTCTTTGTATCCTTTCTTTACAACCGATTTAAAGATAAACTCGCCGAACTTTTACTCGATAACTGATGGATGCAACGCCTACGAGTCCAAGGGGATTCCAACATGTCGCAAGATCTCAAAGGGTCCGATCTCTTGAAGTTGTATTAACTCTGCTGAGGTTCGAGCCAGCAAACCACCAGCAAAACCGAGTGAGTTTACTGAAATACGTTGGTAAAACTCTTGAGAGCGTGGAATCAGCATCATCCACTCTCGCGTTGCCAAAAGATTGTAAGGAGCCATCTGCGGGCCAGAGGGTCTTGCTTCTCCATGCCACAATCCTGTGGCACGCAATAATCGATGATAAGCTTGGAGCCACAAGGCAGCTCGTCTCTCTACCGGTTGGGACCATGTGTCTTTTTGTGATTGGAAGGCATGGACATAAGGAAGAGATGGGTGTGTTGTTACATCCTTCGAGGATACGAACTTTTGAAGCAATGGCCCTATCGGGATAGAGGGCTCTTTCGGATCGGGTAACATGGGAAGAGGGAGCACTTGAAGATGCTTGTGTGGCTGGCTGGAGCCCGCAGCCTCACCGCCGTTGTAGAAAGCGAGGCCATCGATCTCATTCAAGCATAAGACCATCGCATCAAAGTCTGCTTCTGTGAGCAGATCGGTCTGAGACTGGAAGTCGCGGGTGACCAAGAGCATATGATGGTCTATGACCTTAAATTTGTTTAAGACCACTGCATGTGTCGAAGATATATCTCCCACAAACAGATCTTTCTCATAAGGTAAGAAAGGATTAAATGTAGGTCGTGGTGACTCTTTCGAGGCGACCTGAATGGCTTTTGTTGCCTCTTTTTCTTGCAGGCTTTCCAACAATCGCAATTGAAAACGAACACCACCATCTTCCAGAATGATAGCTGCTGTTGGGATCGGAACTAACGCACCACACGCATGGCCATGCGCACTCGCACGACGCAAACGCTCCCACAGTTGGCCGGGCTTTATCTCTGTCGCTTTCGTCATCGGCGGATTTTTCAACACGTATCACTCTTCTTGGAAGGGGAAATGGAGCCAAATGGGACGTCTTGTTGGAGATGATAGAAGAGACACGCATCGACTTTTATCGACGTTACTGGAACTGTGTTTCGTCGATGAGAAAGGCATTGAATATATGGGAGCGAAACCTTTCTTGGTCATGGATTAGCATGGGATAGATCTCAAGGTAGTAGTCCACAATATCAGACATCTCTTCTACAATGTAACGGGATGTGCTGAAGGAAGAGGTCTCATTATAGACATCCTGACAATCTCGGATTGCTTTTGTGAAGACTTGCTGATAGGTCATGGTCATTTCTCCTCTAAAGTGAACTCTCTTCCAGAGAGTCTTTGAAGGTGGTGGGGCCACGAGAGAAAGGAACACAAGAGATTGTTGTCTGAACAAGTGATACTCATTGAAAAGAGAACATAATGCTTTGTTTATGAAGAAGAATAACAATTGTCTCTCGGGCTTGTCAAGGGTTTTTTGCTCCTCTCGCTTTGTTTGTCATCGGTTGAGCTTGAAGATGCTTCTGTGAGTGAGCGTCAAACTGTTGTGGCTTTCACCCTTTTTATCTTCTTTTCTTTTCAGTTGTTTGTGGTGTAGTGGTTGCGTTTTGGTTTGCAACGCTACAAAATGCTTTCTCCTGATGAGCTCCTCATGAGTTCTAATGATTCGGCAAAAAGTTGCTCTTGCAGGGCTTTTTCGGGTACGTTAAATTACTTCGTCTTTCAAGGGGGAGATACTTTACAGAGAGGCAATGGGCCTAGTCAGATAATGCTTGGTCTTTTGAGAGGGGTTGAGGGGTGGTGCATTTGTCTTGAGTGGGCTTTAAGTGAGGTTGGCATGTCTTATGATTGAGATTATAGGGATCGGCTGTCGCTTTCCTGGAGGGGTTCATAGTTCCGAGGAGTTTGTAGAGTTACTGCGTTCTCAAGACTCTGCGATTGGCCCTGTGCCAACGACTCGCTGGAAAGCGGATGATTATGTGATGACGGGAGAGCGTCCCGGGGCCGGTCGGACTGTAACGGCTTTCGCGGGATGGATCGACCAGATCGATCGTTTTGATACCACATTTTTTCATCTATCACCTCGTGAAGCACGGGAGATGGACCCACAGCAGCGCCTGGTGTTGGAGGTGTCACTGGAGGCGATTTTCGATGCTCAGATTCATCCATCTTGGCTCAACGATCGCAAAACGGGTGTCTTTGTTGGGGCGGGCTTTGCCGAATTTCAGGGGATGTCTTTTGCAGATCCCAGTGAGATCACAAAACATACGATGTTGGGAACATCGCTCTCTATTATTGCAAACCGGTTGTCCTATTTCTTGGACTTACGTGGTCCGAGTATGACCATCGATACCGCCTGTTCTTCTGCACTCACTGCGTTTCATGTGGCTTGTCAGAGTCTGCGAGCGGGGCAGTGTGATGTTGCGATCGTGGCTGGCGTGAATACGATGTTAAGCCCATCCCCCTTCGTGGGTTATACCCAGTCCAGTATGCTCTCTCCGACAGGGACCTGCTCGCCTTTTGATGCGAGCGCGAATGGTTTTGTTCGTGGTGAGGGGTGTGGTGTTGTCGTGCTTCGTCGGGCTGAACCAGACGTTGACATACCTCACCGACGGATTTATGCGTATGTTCGGGCAGACGGTATTGGAGAAGATGGTCGAACAGCAAGTGTGACCATGCCTTCAGGGATACGTCAGCAACAGCTCATGGAAGAAGTGATCGCACAGGCTGCTGTCGATCTGGAAGATATCGTGTATGTGGAAGCTCACGGTACAGGAACACCTGTGGGAGATCCCATTGAGGCTGGCTCCATTGCGCGGGCTCATTGCGGTCGTCGAGCTAAACCGTTGGCCATCGGCTCGGTGAAAGGCCATCTTGGACACTTGGAGACAGCAGCGGGTATCGCAGGGGTGATCAAAGGTGCGTTGTGTTTGTATTACAATTCTCTCGTTCCCACTGTAGGTTTCTCCCATTGGTCTCCTCTCATTGATGCCAATAAACTGCAGCTTCGTGTTCCCACTGAGGTGGAAGCGATACCTGCTACAAAAACGGGTGGCCCTCCTCTTCTCGGCGTCTGCTCTTACGGGTTTGGTGGTGCCAATGCTTATGTTCTTTTGCAACAAACTCCTATGGGTGGAGACACAACAATCGCAGCGATTTCCGAAATCAATGCTTCGGAGAAGGCAGCGATTTCAGAGCTTGTGTCTGAAACAAGGGGTCGAGCGTTTGCCTTGCCTTTGTCAGCACATTATGCAGAGGGGTTGGCAACTTTAGAATCATCCTACCGAACTCTCCCGTCGGGTGAACTTCGCGATGCTGCTCTGTGGACAGCACAGACGCGCCCAACCTTGCAGCATCGAAAGGTCTGGATCGGTGCAGAGCAGGAGGGCTTTTTTTCTCAGGCGACGTTATACTCTGGAGAGCATGCAGGTGCTGCTCCACCTCTGCTTTTTTTCTTTGCTGGACAGGGTTGTCAGTATCCGCATATGGGGCGTGTTCTCTTTCGGGAACATTCGGTATTCCGGGAAAGTATCATGGAAGCAGACAGGCTGTTTTCTGAATGCTCGGGCTACTCTTTAATAGAGCGATATGGTTTTTGTCAGCAAGACATGGATGAGAGCACACTGCAAGATGTTACTGTTGCGTTGCCATGCATTGTTCTTTGTCAAGTTGCTCTGTGTTCGATGTTGCGGGAGTTTGGAATTGTTCCTCATGCGGTGGTCGGCCACTCTACCGGTGAGATGGTGGCTGGTTGGGTCGCCGGGGCCTACGATCTCAAGACACTGTGTCAACTCACTTACATCCGTGCTTTCATGCAGTCCAAAATGCAGCCCGGTGCGATGGTTGCCTGGCAACAAAGTGAGGGTGACGCGCAAGCTGTATTAAAACAACTTAAGCTGGAATCCTCTGTTGCGATTGCTGCGATAAATACGGAGAGATCGGTTACTCTTTCCGGTGATGTCGATGCGATAAAGACGTTGGTGGCATGGAGTCAAGAGAGTGGGGTTCGATGTCTGGAGCTTGCTGTTCCACGTGCGTATCACAGTCATCACGTGGACGTGATCGCTGATGAACTTCGAGAGCGATTGCAAGTGATTCAGGCTTCTACACCCAAGATCCCGTTTTTTTCTACCGTACAAGGGTGGGCAGGGGAGACGGTTGACGTTCCTTTGGATGCAGCGTACTGGTTTGACAATATTCGAAATCCAGTTCGTTTTAAAGACGGCTGCGAGGCTGCTGCTAGCGTCGGTGGTGTTGGGTTGGAGGTCTCGCCACATCGTGTCTTATCTGCTTACCTCTCCAGCAATCTTACAATCCCAAACATTGCTTGTTTGTCGAAGAGGTTGGGTGACGATCAGTCTTTTCTGCAAGCTTTGGGTCAGTTGTATGTTAGAGGTGTGGAGGTGCGTTGGGAAGCCTGGGCCAAGCCATCTCGTTTTGTGCAGATCCCTTCTCTTACCTGGAAACATACGACCGCGTATCGCAGCAATGTTTGGAAGATGCCGAGGCAAACGGCGGAGCCTACAGAAGTTCCCCAGGTTCCGGTATGGCAACATCAGTCTTTGAAGTCTGACGCTCATCTTCTCTTTTCTCCTGAAACCCACCCCTACTTCAAGGATCATGTGATCGGTGATGATGTTGTCATGCCGGGAGCAGGCTATCTTTCGGAGTTGGTTCACGTCACAGAAGTGACATCGTTTCATCGTATTCAGTTTCATCGCATGTTGCTGTTGTGGAAGCGGGAAGCGGAGACCATTCTGGTTCTTGAACAAGAAGGGGATACCCTCTCTTTAACAAAAGATGGACAGAGCTATGTTTCCGTGACCTTAGACAAGGAGAGAGCGATTCGTCGATCACCCCTTGAGGCTTTGGGTCTCGCCAAAGTGAAAGAGCGCTGTGAAGAGCACTTTGATATAAAGCGACTGTACGCAGCTCATGCCAGGCACAGTGGTCTTTCTTTCGGGAGCTGCTTTCAGGGGATTCAATTCATGCAAGCTGGGGATGCGGAGGGTCTCGCCACATTGGCTCCTCCCGTGTCCAAGGGCAGGGCTCTTCATGCCACTGTTCTGGACGCTTGCTTTCAAAGCCTTGTGATGCTGCGAGGTGTCGATAGCGATCCTTTTTTGCCTCATACGATCGAGCACCTATGGCTGGAGCGTGCTCTTCCTTTGGATGCTGTGTCCTGTCATGTTCGTGTGTCTGGTATCTCGCGAGATACATGGGTAGGAGATTGTGACCTTTATACCCAAAGTGGCGGATATATCGGTGGGATTCGAGGGTTATGTTTGAAGAGAGCGCGGCTTTCTTCTCGACCCAAGGCGCAGCTCTTTACAACCTCCTACCAGAGATACAAAGCGAGTCGTTCAACAAGCTATCGCAAGGTTCTTGTTCATGGCCCCTTACACCCCTTTTGGCCGGAAACAACACAAGATCTGAGTGATGCAGATCTCGTTGTTGACACACGTAACTCTTTGGAGCAAGCAAGCCTCTTGCTTCGAGGCGTTCTTAATACAAGTCAGAGACCTGTCATCGTATGGGCGTACTTCGAGGATCTTGATACATGTGTGCCCTCTCCACTGTTGGGCTTTGCTCGTGCTGCTCGCAACGAGAATCCAGATCTACCTGTGTATGTATGTGGTCTCCCATCGGTCTTAGAGCCAGAGGAAAGGGTCGAAGCCCTACAGAAGCTGCTCACACAATTACCTGAAGATGAGTTTGAGTTTGTATTTCGTCGTGGGAGATGGGACGTTCCTCGTTTGCAAACGGTTGAACCTGTTGTGGATGATTCATCGGTTGCCAGTGATTTTCGCTTGCATATTCAGCGTCCTGGGCAGTTGGCCACATTGCAATGGCTTCCTGTTCGGGCAGGCTGGGAGGGGTTGCGAGCGGGCGAGTTACAGATCCGAGTAAAAAGCGTCTCCTTGCATTTTAAAGATATCATGCTGGCGATGGGAATGCTGGGCGACTTTAAACCCATCCTTGGTATGGAGTGTTGTGGTACGATCCTGGCCGTGGGTTCAGGTGTTACGGATGACTTTCCCGAATTCAAACCTGGGATGGATGTGTTGTG
>JALTMC010000340.1:0-279 GCA_027005175.1 Myxococcales bacterium | reverse complement strand
GGTCGGTGCGTTACAGCCCGATGAAACCATACTGATTCACTCTGGAGCTGGCGGGGTAGGGCAGGCAGCCATCCAAATCGCCCAAGGTGTCGGTGCTACCGTGATCTCTTCGGCGGGCTCCGAAGAGAAACGCAATTTTTTACGCCAACGATTCCATCTGGATCTCGTGCTGGATTCTCACTGTCCCGATACTTTTTACGAGCGTATCCATGCCTATACCCGAGGTAAAGGTGTTGATGTTGTGCTCAATAGCTTGGCAGAAGAGGGGTTATTGGAGAG
>JALTMC010000339.1 GCA_027005175.1 Myxococcales bacterium | reverse complement strand
GGCTATGAACGTGTTGCTCGTGGCTGTGCATTCAATTATGACTTTTGGCACTGTCGTGCCACACATCGTTTTTATGCCAATCCCACAAATCACTCTCAGGTTTTGGGCTTTCGTTGTGCTGCCAGTCTCACCACCACAAGAACTACCCCAGCCACACGAAGGCTCCGCAGGTAGCGAATTATCGACTATTTACTCTATCAAGTTTTATCTGAAATATTCTGTCTGGTATGATATACAAAGTTATTCTTTTTTTACTTACAATGGAAAGGTTTTTTTGATGATAAAGATATACGGTTCTCCTGCTTCCAGTGCTGGTCGGTGTTATTGGTTACTTGAGGAGCTTGGCCTTGCGTATCAACAAGAGTCCCTCAATATGCGAGAGAAGGAGCACAAAAGCCCTGAGTACACGGAGCTGAATCCCAACGGAAAGGTACCTTGTCTGATTGATGGTGATTTTATTCTTTGGGAATCGACAGCGATTAATTTCTATCTTGTTGAGCGTTATCGGCCGGAACTCCTGGGTCGCGGTATTCCCGAAAGAGCCAAAGCGATGCAGTGGAGTATATGGTCTCAAGTGGAGTACCAAAAGCCTCTGATCGATCTCTTTATTCAGAAGGTGTTTGTGCCAGAAGAAAGGCGCAGCCAGGAGATTATGGATAAAGCGGTGGAGAAGATCCTACCATTAAATGAGATCTTGAATGACGCACTCAAAGGTCGTGACTATCTGATTCAAGATGATTTTACGGTTGGTGATCTCAACGTGGCATCTGTTGCACGACTCAATCTTATCCTGGGCATTGATACCAGTCATCTCGATGAATTGAATCGGTGGTTATCGACTGTCTTAGCCCGTGATGCAGCTGTTAGGGTCGCAGAAATGTCAAAATCCTTTTGAACGGAAGAGGGCCGAGCAGTTCACCGGAAGAGCTTTGACATTTCTAGCTTGGTGGTATGCCAATGTTGTGGGATAGATTCATGGCTTGGCGTTCCAATGCTGTGGGATAGATTCATGGCTTGGCGTTCCAATGCTGTGGGATAGATTCATGGTTTGGCGTTCCAATGCTGTGGGATAGATTCATACTGAAAGAGGTGAATGGTCAACGACCCCCACTCCATCCGGACTTTGTCCTGTAGATTCTGCCGGACCCGCGAACGGAAGGGGGTTTCCACACTCATAACATAAGAGGTTTTTTTCTGATGAGATTGCGAGTAAGAGGTTTTTTTCTGATGAGATTGCGAGTGATGTTGGGGTTGTTGTGTCTTGTCTTTGTGTTGTGTGCTTGCAAAAAAAAGCAAACGAAGAAAGCGTTGGGGAAGGTTCGGAAGGCGGCGATCTCTCCTCGAAGTGCTCTTACTTCAAAACGGAAGAACCCACAAGCAAAGGCGGCTTCACGCAAGGGTAATATCGTAAAACGGGAGAGCAGACTTCCCAAAGTTGGTGTTGTCTCTCGGTTTGAGCAAGGCGATATCGCCTGTTATATCTTTGTGAGGGACAGTCGAGGAAAAGAGCATGATTTAATGGGAGATTTTTCCTTTTGTGAGAAGTCGAAACATTATCTGAAAAAGAGAGTCAAGCTAACCTATCACAAGATCAGAGTGAGCAATTGTCAACCAGGAGTGAAGTGTAAGCCAGCTTTCAAGATGGTGGATGGTATCAAAGAGATGGTTCTTGTGAAGTAGAGATGCTTATTGTGTTACGAGCGAAGGGAAAGGCCCGATAAAGAGTGGATATTTGTCTGGTGACTCCGCCTTCTGAAGCAGCGAATAGCGGAAACAAAGTGACCGCTCGTCGATGGTCTCAGATGTTGGAGGAGCTTGGACATCAGACCGTTGTCAAAGAAGAGTACAATGGTGAGTTTTGTGACTTGATGATCGCTCTTCACGCTCGACGTAGTTACGATGCAGCCCAACTCTTCCGGCAAACGTTTCCAGCACAGCGACTGATTGTGGTGTTGACAGGTACAGATCTTTATCAGGATTTGCCCGAAAGTCGAGAGGCTCGCGAGTCTTTGCGACTTGCGGATCAATTGGTGGTGTTGCAGCGAAAGGCATTGGAGAAGCTCAACGATGAGCAACGGTCTCGAACTCACGTGATCTATCAGTCTGCGAGTCCTGTGCTGCGTACTCGGTTACCACACGATCATTCACCCTTTCAAGTTGCGGTGATCTGTCATCTTCGCTCTGCCAAAGATCCGTTGCGAATTGCTTTTGCTGTGAGGCAACTTTCGGATTCGTCACGTCTTCGGATTCGCCACGCGGGGAGGGCTCTCGGTTTGGAGTGGGCCGAGGCTGTGCAGGTAGAGAACGAAACCAACCATCGATACGAATGGGTGGGGGAGTTGGCCCACGATAAGGTTCGTTCCCTGATCGCAGAGAGCCATCTCGTGGTGATCACTTCGTTGCTTGAAGGCAGTTGCAATGTTCTATCGGAGGCCCTCTCCTCCAAAACCCCTGTCATTTGCTCAAAGATCGATGGTCTTGTTGGTACCTTGGGTGAGGATTATCCCGGTTATTTTACACCACAAGATACCGATAGCTTATACACATTGCTCCACAAGGTAGAAACCAGTCCAGGCTTTTATCACAGCCTCGTTGCGCGGTGCTCGGAGCTTCGTCATTTGATACTGCCTGAGACAGAGAAACAAGCACTGGCTTCGTTACTTCAGAACCAACCCTTGAGGTCGGTGTCAAGTTTGTAGGTAGTGGATGCTGAAGAGTTGTTGGTCGTCTACCCAGACTTTGATGGGGTGGAACCCTGCGGTTGTAATGAGCTTTTCAAAGGCTTGTAATGTGTACTTGTAGGAGGATTCGGTCCAAATACTTTCCCCCTCCTCAAAGGTAATCGCCTGGTCGGCAAGATGCACGATTTGTTTTTTCTTGCTGACAAGGTGCATCTCAATGCGGCTCCGTTCTTCATTGTAGAAGGCTTTGTGCTCAAACTGTGTGGGTTGGAAGTCGGCACCCACATCGCGGTTGAGACGGGTGAGCAGGTTGAGGTTAAAAGCAGCCGTGACTCCCTGACTGTCGTTGTAAGCTGCATTTAATGTATCGGTGTCTTTTACCAGATCAACACCGACCAAAAAACCACCACCGTCCCCACAAATATCCCGCACTTGTTTGAGGAACACAAGGGCTTCATCCTTATGGAAGTTGCCAATGGTAGAGCCCGGAAAATACACCAAACGTGGCATTTTCGGTGCAGACATCTTTGCTGAAAAGGGGATCGCGAGGTTTGTTGTATAATCGGCATAAACAGGCGTGACCGTGAGATGCGGATAGTTGGCAGCGATCGTATGGGCCGATTGCAGTAGATGTTCTTGTGAGATGTCGATGGGCATGTAGTGGGTGAGACGTGGTAAATGGTCTAACAAGATCTTGGTTTTTGTGCTGCTGCCACTGCCATATTCAATGAGTAACCGCTTTGAGGACAGTAAGCTGGTGATTTCGTCGATACACTCCCACATCATTCCTGTTTCTGTGCGCGTGAGATAGTACTCATCCAGGTCACAGATCTGGTTGAACAACTGGGAGCCAACCTCATCATAAAAGAGCTTTGGTGGTAGCTCTTTGGGTGAACGTTGTAGACCTTGTAGAACCTCCGATACGTGGAGGCTTGTTGCCGGCTGAAGGTCGATGAGCTTTGCAGGTTGGTTGGCCTCGGCCTGCTTGGGCGTCTGAGAGCGGGTTGAGGAGGGCATCACTATCCTTTTGCTATCGAGCGTTGTTCCAGTGGAATGAGTTGTTTCTTCAAACGACAACACACGCTTTGTCATCGTCAACTGGAGTAGGAGCGTTGCGTGGAAAGGGAATTATACTATACTTCTCTCTCCTTGAATGAATTATTTTGGGGAGGGTCCCCCCTAATTTTTTACTTTGCTATATACTGGGAAAGCTTCTTTTATCAATTCATCTTAATTTCTACAAAGCGGAGAGAACCATGCTTCGGTATCGATTGCTGGGAAAAACAGGTTTGCGTGTTTCTGAGGTTTGTTTGGGTACGATGAGTTTTGGAAATCAGTGGGGATTTGGTGCGGATGAGGCAACAAGCCATCAGATTCTGGATCTCTATGCAGAACAAGGAGGGAACTTCCTAGATACGGCGAACAAGTATCATGGCGGTGAGACCGAGGAGATTGTTGGCCGCTGGCTTGGTGACAAGCGCGATAGCATGGTGGTGGCCACAAAGTATACGTTGGCGATGGATCACAAGGACCCAAACACGGCTGGAAATCAGCGCAAGAACTTGGTGCGTTCTGTGGAGAAGAGTCTCAAGCGACTACAAACCGATTATATCGATTTGTTGTGGGTGCATGCTTGGGATGAGTACACACCGTTTGAAGAGACCATGCGAGGCTTGGATGATCTCGTACGTTCGGGCAAGGTTCTTTATGTTGGCATCAGCGATGCCCCTGCCTGGGTGGTCTCTGCTTCCAATGTTCTCGCAGAGCTGCGAGGCTGGACTACCTTTGCTGGGTTACAAATCGAATACAGCTTGTTGCAACGCACTCCAGAGCGAGATCTTCTTCCGATGGCAGAGCATTTTGGACTCTCTGTTTTGGCCTGGGCTCCTTTGGGTGGCGGTGTCCTTACTGGAAAGTATACCCGTGGTGAAGAGAATGACTCGTTGCGTACCCAAGGCAATGCAAGGCGGACCTCAGAGAGAGGCTTGGGTATCGCTCGCGCAGTCGATGAAGTCGCGGATGATCTCGGTGTATCTTCGGCACAAGTAGCTGTCGCTTGGGTTCATGCTCAGGGGTATCGTTATCTACCGATTGTAGGGGCGCGTAAGGTGTCTCAACTGGAAGACTCTCTGGGAGCGATGCAGATTAAATTTTCAGAGGAGCATTTGGCAACGTTGGACAAAGTCAGTCAGATCAGTTTGGGTTTCCCACATGATTTTTTGCAGACTGGATATGTACGGGATCTCATTCACTCTGAATCCCGAATTCGAATCGATGGGCGTTCTTCGTCCCGATAGATGGAGAATATCGATATGTCAACTTTACAAAAACAGATACGAGAAGACTCACTTGCTTTGATCTTTGCGGGGGGGCCGGGTTCTCTGTGTGGTGTTACCTTGGGTTCCTTTCCTGAGGATGTTGTGATCCCTGAACCTTTTCAAGGTCCTTTGGTTATCGAAGACGACACATGGGATGATGTTCAAGACTGGGTGCCCCAGGAACTTACAGACCATGGGCAGATCGAGATGAGTCTCACCTTTGAAGACGACAAGGTCTCTGAAGTGTATCTGGAGCTGCCGAGCTGGGACAATCCCAAACAGATCCTTCAAGAGTTTCAGAAGGAATGGGGAGTCGGCAAACAGATCGATACTTATTATCTCTTTATGTTAAAAGGCGGAGCAGGCTTCGAACTGAATATCTATCCCGAACGCACGCATGTCTGGCTCGGTTACCCCCTTGATGAGGATGGATAGAGATATGGAAGCTATTCGTGCCCAATGGGAAGCAGAGCAACAGAGGCTGAAACAAAAGCTGATTACAACTTCACAATACGATGAGATTCGTTATGTGGGTGGTGTTGATATTAGCTTTGTGAAGGAAAGCAGAACGGACGCTTGCGTTTGTCTGGTGGTGTTAGACTATCACGATCTGGATCGTGTCGTGTACCAAAAGAACCAGATGATTAAGCTCACACAGCCCTATATAGCAGGCTTCTTGGCGTTTCGAGAGTGTGACCCTATCGTTCAGGTGCTGGATGAACTTCGTGCGACTCATCCAGAGCTTGTGCCCCAGGTTATCCTGGTGGATGGAAACGGCGTCTTGCATCCACGAGGTTTTGGTTCGGCCTGCCACTTTGGTGTGGTCTGTGACATCCCAACCATTGGTGTCGCCAAGAACTTTTTATGGTTTGAGGATCTCGATGCTTATGACCGTCACAAGATCCGAGACCTCGCCAAAGAGCAACTGACCGAAGGTGGGAGTTACTTCCCTCTTCAAGGTCACTCCCAAACGATTCACGGTGTATGTTTGCGTGCTGTAGATGCCTCCTCCAATCCCATCTATGTCTCTGTGGGTCACAGGGTCTCGTTGGAAGATGCGATCTCTATCTGTGTGCATTGCTCGCGTTTTCGTATCCCTGAACCTGTTCGGCAAGCGGACCTGATCTCACGTGAGTTTCTTCGAGCACTGGCATAAGTTACCTTTCTCTTCTTGTCCTTTCAAGGCAGAAGTTCTTGCTCTTCTTGTCCTTTCAAGTCAGAAGTTCTTGCTCTTCTTGTCCTTTCAAGGCAGAAGTTCTTGCTCTTCTTGTCCTTTCAAGGCAGAAGTTCTTGCTGTTTTAAGATCTTGTCTGCGGCTATGCTGCCAGAGAGTAGGGCGGAATTTGCGTGATCTCCGGGGGGGATGTCGATGCCGTTTCCAATGTAATAGACATCTTGTTTTTCGTCGTACATGGGGGGATAATCTTCGTTCGGTGGAGTGATGGCGAGTGATAGTTCAGAGGTCAGTCCCCACTGGTCTTTGTAGCCCTGAGGGCTTAGGAATTTTTTATACAAGAGAGCTTCTTGCAGACCTGGCAGATGTGTTTCCAGGTGACTCATCATAAACTCTTCCATCTGGTCCATGAGGGCTTGGTCTGGAGCTTCTTGACCCCGTGGCATCAGTGTGTAGCCTGTGATGGTGTAGTAGTCTTCTCCCTCTTGATCTTTGAATATATGAAATCCGTAGTCGTCGGGTGTCTCCCCGATATCGAGTGTTTTGAGCCAGTGTTCCACACCAGGAGGCATATGAATCAAGGTGCGCTGCTTGATATATGGAAAATCCTTGGGGACAGCCAACATCAATTGGCAGGCAGAGAGGCCTGGGCGACCCTTGTACTTGCGTTCTTGTGTGGTGGCGACATGAGTCGCTTCCAAAGGACCGGCATTGGTGTGAATGACCTTGTGTGTGCTGAGTGTCTCTATTTGCTCACAAGTCACTCCCAGTTGGAGTGTGCCACCGAGTTCTTCAAACCGCTGAACGAGGCCGTTTGTGATGGCTTGTACACCATTAACAGGGACCATAAATTTATCGAGTCCATAGTCCCAGGTTTTGCTGAAAGAAGCAGCCAGTGACTCTGTGGTCATGTCTTGAACAGGCGTTCCTAGAGCGTATGCAAGTAGCCCTAGCATATCTGTGATAGGAGAGCTTCGCACATTGTGTTCCATGATCTCACCGATGGTGGGGTAGGTGCGTTTACGCACAGCTCTGACCAAGCGAATGATTCCTGGTATGCGAGGTAAGAGTCTGAGCATGGAGCCGAGATTGGGGGGGGAGGTTATGGTGGTGGGACCCATATGAATCCGTGTGGTGCTGGGTTGAAACTCCACAGAAACACCGACCTCTGCGAGTCGAGTTGGCATACTCGCGCCAAAGTCGTTGCATCCAATCGTGAAGCGATAACCATCGAGTTTGCTCACACCACACTTTCCTCCTGGTGTGTCTCGTCGATCCAGTAGGAGGACTTGGTGTCCTCCTCGCTGCAAGCGAATGGCTGCCATCAAGCCCGCCAAACCAGAGCCTATGACTACACTATCCCATCGTTTCATTTCTTTGCTCATCAGGAGTTACCTTTTTTACAATCTATTGCCATGGTTCAAAATATGGTATTCAGAATGACGATAAAAAAATAGATCGTCAAGATTATGTGGTTTTTGTGCAAGGAGTTAAGAATGACAGTGATGACGACGTATCGACACAGGGCTTTACAGGTTGCCGTATGGATGGGTGTGCTGTGTTGCATCAGTATTTGGAGTTGGGGACAAACAGAAGCTGCATCAACGGCCTGGAAGAAACAATCGAAACTCATTCTTGATGGGAAAAGGGTGACGGTGTATTGGCCGGATGGGGATACCTTTCGACTGCTGCGTGGTCCCAATCAGAGGCGCAGTCCTGCTGCGCGTTTGGTCGGATACAACACGTTGGAAAATTACGGACCTGTCCATAAATGGGGCACATGGACAGCACAAGAACTTTTTCATGTGGGCAACCAAGCCTCCAAAGTGGCTCGTTCGAAAGCATGGCACTGCTTTACAAAACCGGGGTCTGGGGGCTATGGACGCATTCTGGCTTCTTGTCCAAAACTTGCTGAGACACTGATCGCAAAAGGATTGGCTCATGTGTTTAGTATGGGAGCGTCAGGCGATCCCAAACTCCTGAAAATACAGAAAATTGCGATACAAAGGAAACGTGGTATTTGGGCGAAGGGAGTTCCACCTTACATTGTCACGAGTATTCATAGTGCAAGTGCTTATCGAAGACGTGCCTACAATCGTGTGCTCTCAACCAGCACAGGTGGCTCTCTCATGTATCGGCATGGTGATTCTTACAACACTTGCGGTTGGGTTTGTTTGCGTGGCTCTTGTATGTTGTATGTTCCCCACAGACAGCGTTATGGTGCGAACAAAGCATCTTGTTTGATCGTCAAAAGTCCCAAAGCAAAACCCAAAGCACGCCCAGCAGCGCGTGTTAAAGCAAAGTCTGCGAAAAGTTCCAAAGCTCACCCGGCAGCGCGTGTTAAAGCAAAGTCTGTGAAAAGTTCCAAAGCGCGCCCAGCACCACGTTTGAGAACCAAGCCTACATCGAGACCCACAACAAAACCTTAAGTACTACCTATCTCTTCTACCTTCGATGACTTCCATTCGCTTTCTCTCACAAGAAAAGTTTGGACGGAACTTGTTCGATTCGGTATGTTGGGGTACGTGTCGTTTGGGGTTTTTAAGTGAAACGAAGATCTTCTTCTTTTCTGTATGAACTTCATGGCCGACCTCCTCGTCGTATCATGGAACTCCTGTACGAGCCCGGTCAAAACTCGAAACTAAAGTTAAGAAAGGTTCCTTTTATGCCTCGAATTACATTGCCAGATGGAAGCGTTCGTGAATATGATGCGCCGGTTACAGCGTTACAGGTCGCGACTGACATTGGTCCTGGCCTGGCCAAGGCTGCGTTAGGTGCTCGTGTGGATGGGGAGTTGAGCGATCTCTCCACTCTCATCGAGCAGGACGCTGAGCTGGCACTTGTGACTGCGAAAACACGGGATGGCGACCTTGACCCAGACGGGCTCTACTTGATTCGCCATAGCTGTGCACATGTTATGGCGGAGGCGATTCAACGTATCGTACCAGAAGCTTTGTTGGTGTATGGTCCTCCGGTCGACAACGGATTCTACTATGATATCTCATTTCCAGACAAACGCCCACTGAGTTCAGAGGACTTTGCAGCCATTGAAAAAGAGATGAGAAAGATCATTTCGGAGAATCGACCTTTTACACGGTATGAATTGCCTGCTGATGAGGGCATGAAGAAGCTCCAAGAAGAGGGCAGTAAATACAAGCTGGACAATGCTGAGCGGGCAATCGAAGCTGGAAGTGATGCTTTGACCTGGTATGCAACAGGTGAGCCGGGCGAGAACTGGGAAGATCTCTGTCGTGGTCCTCATGTCCCCAGTACCAAATGTATTGGCGCATTTCAGGTGACAAGTCTGGCTGCCAGTTACTGGCATGGTGACGCCAACTCTGACAACCTGACTCGCGTATATGGCATTGCCTTTCCGAAGAAGAAGGATCTCAAAGAATATCTTCGTCAACAAGAGGAGGCCAAAAAGCGTGACCACCGCTTGTTGGGCAAGCAACTCAACCTGTTTCATATCGACGAGATGGTGGGGCAGGGCTTGATCTTGTGGGCTCCGAATGGAGCCACTGTACGACGTGAACTGGAAGAGTTTATTCGTGGAGAGTTACTCAAGCAAGGCTATGATATCGTCTATACTCCTCATGTTGGAAAGCTTGATCTGTACAAAACATCAGGACACTTTCCCTACTACCAGGATAGTCAGTATCCTCCGATGGTACAGGGAGACTATCTGGCGAAACTCGCAGACGAAGGCTGCTCTTGTGCAGAGCTGTCCAACTTGATGCGGGATGGGCAGATCGAAGGTTATTTGCTGAAGCCCATGAATTGTCCTCATCATATTCGACTCTTCGCTAGCCAACATCATAGTTATCGTGATTTGCCGATTCGATTCGCAGAGTTTGGGACCGTTTATCGATGGGAACAGTCTGGAGAAATCAACGGTATGACACGTGTTCGTGGCTTCACCCAAGATGATGCTCACTTGTTTTGCACAGAAGAGCAGGTTGCTGATGAAGTTCGTGGGTGCTTGGAGCTTGTGAAGTTGATCTTCAGCACTTTAAATATGACGGATTATCGGGTTCGTGTGGGCTTGCGTGATGCTGATAGTGAGAAGTATGTTGGCTCCCCTGAGGTTTGGGACCGCGCTGAAAAAGCCTGTCGTGAAGCCGCACAAGCGTTAGGAGTTCCCTTCTCTGAAGAAGCTGGAGAGGCCGCATTCTACGGACCCAAAATCGACTTTGTTGTCAAAGATGTGCTCGGTCGTGAGTGGCAACTGGGAACCATTCAGGTCGATTACAACTTACCTGAACGATTTGATCTGTCTTATATTGGTGCAGACAACAAGTCTCATCGACCTGTGATGATTCACCGCGCTCCTTTCGGCTCTATGGAGCGGTTTGTGGGTGTGTTGATTGAGCATTTTGCTGGTTCCTTCCCAACCTGGTTGGCTCCCGAACAAGTCCGTGTCTTGCCGCTGAGTGGGAAGTCGAATGACTATGGTCAGCAGGTATACGACCGGCTGAAAGAAGCTGGACTTCGTGTCACGTTGGACGATCGCGACCATCACATCAAGGAGAAGATCAAGGTCGGTTCAAAGGCTAAAATCCCTTATCTCTTAGTGGTTGGACCCAGGGATGCCGAAAACAATGTCGTGAGTGTTCGCAGTTTGGGGATTGAAAAGAACCTTGGAGCTGTACCACTTGATACCTTTGTCGAAACCATTACAGAAGAATACAAAACCCGCAGCGCAGCCTCACTTATCCTCAACCTTTTCAAATAGTCTGCGAAGATGAAGCTTGTGGCTTCTCAACCTTTTCATTTTCAAAGAGTCTGCGAAGATGAAGCTTGTGGCTTCTCAACCTTTTCATTTTCAAAGAGTCTGCGAAGATGAAGCTTGTGGCTTCTCAACCTTTTCATTTTCAAAGAGTCCGCGAAGATGAAGCTTGTGGCTTCTCAAGCTGTGAACTGTAGATCTGTAGGAAGTCGTTGACATTGTTTGCGGCAGGCGTCCGTGAAGGTGAGGCTTGTGGCTTCTCAAGCTGTGAGCTGCAGATCTGTGGGAAGTCGTTGAAGTTGTTTGCGGCAGGCGTCAGCAAATTCTTTGGCGGTTCCGAAGCGCTGGTCCATTTCGTGGCTCATGGATTTCTTGCAAAGTTGGAGGAGTGCTTCAGGTACGTTTGGATTGATGCTCTCCAGAGGTGGGATGCGTTGGGTTATGATACGAGCCATGACATCGGTAGGGGGGAGGTTGGCGAAGGGGTGTTTTCCGGCCAACATTTCGTACAGCACAAAGCCCAGGGAGAATACATCACTGCGATGGTCTACATCTTGTGGGGAGCGAAGTTGCTCGGGAGACATATAGCAAGGCGTGCCGATAACATGTCCTGAGCGAGTGAGACGCGGGCTTGTGTTGCCCAGCGTGACAGCGGAGCCAAAGTCGGTGAGAATCGGGCGACCTCGTTCGTCAAACAGGATGTTGGTGCTCTTGAGGTCACGGTGTAGCACACCTTGCTGGTGTGCGTCGTGGAGCGCATCTGCCATTTGGATGGTAATGGCGAGGGCGACTTGTGGGGGGAAAGCTCCTTGTTCCAAGTGGTCCAGCAGCGTCCCTCCAGGCATGAGCCGCATGACATAGTAGGGGACATTCTGATGAATTCCGGCATCCAGAATACGGATGAGTGAGGGGTGATGGAGTTGGAATAGAAAGTGAGCTTCACGCTGAAAACGTTGGAGTTGGTGAGAGCGGCGTGATTGATGAACGGAGATACTTTTGAGTGCGAGAAGTTTTCCGGTCGTGAGGTGGCGGATCATATAAACTATCCCCATACCACCTCGGGCCAGCTCGGTCAGTACCTCGTATCGATGGTTTAACACCAGCCCCGGTTGTAATTCCCCTTGATACAAGAGACGCTGCTGTAGCTGACGTTGCAGTATCTGCTTGAGCTTTGCAATAAATATCGATGGGTTAAAAGGCTTCTGAATATAATCGTCAGCCCCTGCTTTGTAAGCCTCTAGGATCTTGGATTCATCCTGGTTCCCCGTCAAAAACAGCACTGGGATGGTCTCTAATCCCGGTATGTTTCGGATCGCACGGAAGGTTGAAAATCCATCCATTCCTGGCATTTTGATGTCGAGCAGGACGATGTCAGGTGTTGTTGCCTTGATGGCGAGCAGTGCTTCCTCACCACTGCTACACAAGATACTTTGGATGTTTTGTGACTCTAGAGTAAACTGGATGAGGTTGCGTTGATCGGGGTCGTCGTCAACCACCAGGACGGTGCCGTGATACGAGAGCGTTGGATTTTCTGAGGGGGCTGCCGGAACTGCAGGCATGGAAGGTATGGATGATACTTTCATTCGGGTCGCAAACTGCCCGAGGGACTCAAGCTGAACCAATTGCTGGGCAAACTGTGCAATAAGGGTGCTCTTGTTCTCGTTCTCAGATGCCGCTCGAAACATCGTATTGAGAAGAGAGAGGCACTTTTGGGTTACAATGTGAAATTCCTTGAGACAGCAAGAGAGGCCCAGTCCATTGAGAAGTAATATCTTCTGGTATAAGCGAAGTAGCTCTTCTGTTGTGGCCTTTTTCTGCCCCTGAATTTGCTCCCATGATGTGCGAAGGGAGTCAATGTGGGCAGGCAGTTTGTGAATGTATAACTTTTGCAACGCCTGAGCATGAACAGGCATCGTTGCCATTAGGGAGGGATTGGGCCTAGGAGGTGTAGGGTTTGGTATCCGGCGCATCTCTGGAAGGAGGTCGATGATCTCATCAGAATCGTCGTCTTCACCCATGGGGTGCAACAGCTCTTTTGTTTTTTTCAATAGCTCTTCTTGCGAAGCATGGTAGTTCGAACGCCTACTCATCCTTTGTTCCCTTGTTTCTGCCCTGCAATACTAAAAGAGATGCGGTCTTCTTTGTACCATAACGAACTCAAAAACTGTTGATCTTCCTTGTTCTCTTCTGTTGACGTTCTTTTCATTATAATACTTTACTTTTTTTTCGTCGAGAGTCTACTCTTGATTTCTGCTTCGATTCTCCTTGTGCTCATGCACAAGGATATGTCCCATCGAAACGGATGAAGCGGGTAAAACGGGCGAAGCAGGCGAAGCAGGTTAAGCGGATGAGGCGGATGAAGCGGATGAGGCGGATGAAGCGGGTAAAGCGGATGAAACGGATGAAGCGGATGAAACGGATGAAGCGGATGAAGCGGATGAAACGGATGAAACGGATGAAGCGGGTGGGATGGGGTGTTAGCCATCATATCCATTGGGGTGTTGTTTGTGCCAGAGCCAGGCTGTCTCAACAATGCGTTGTAGGTCGTATTGAGGTTTCCATCCCAGCTCTTTCTGGATGCGATTTGAGTTTGCGAGTAAGGTTGCGACATCACCGTCACGTCGAGGAGCTTCCACGGTTGGAATGGGATGTCCTGTGACGGTGCGACAACACGCAATGACTTCACGTACGGAGTGACCGTCGCCAGAGCCAAGGTTGTATGCGAAGTTGCTTTTTCCTTCGAACAAACATTGTAGTGCCAGGAGGTGAGCGCTCGCAAGATCATTGACATGGATGTAGTCTCGGATACAAGAGCCATCACGGGTAGGGTAGTCCGTTCCATAGATGGAGATGGAGTCTCTCTGCTCTAAGGCAACCTGGAGGATGAGTGGGATAAGGTGCGTTTCTGGGTGATGGTCTTCTCCAATATCACCTGCGTCGTCGGCACCGGCGGCGTTGAAGTAGCGCAAGATCCCATACGACAATGTTTCGGTGGCTGCGATGTCTTGAAGGATCGTTTCTATGATGTGTTTGGTGCGACCATAAACGCTGGCGGGTGCTTTTTGAGCATCCTCTGCAAGAGGCTTTTCAGAGGTCTCGCCAAAGACTGCCGCTGTGGAAGAGAAGATGATTTTGTTGACACCGGCAGCTTGAATGGCACCCAACAAGCGAATGGTTTGGCTTACGTTGTTGGCGTAAAATCCCAGTGGTTCGCGTTCTCCACGGCCGACTTCGATCCATGCCGCAAAATGTAGGACCGCTTCCACCTTGTGAACTCGGCAGATCTGCTCGATCTTGTCCTGTTCTCCGATATTTGTGTGATAGAGCGCTATGTCATGAGGAAGAGCCTGACGATGCCCCTGTTCCAGATGGTCTATCACAACGACGGAGTAACCCGCATTTTGCAATTGTCTTACTGTATGGGAACCGATATATCCGGCTCCTCCAGTTACAAGAACAGTAGAACCCATCCTATATTATCCTTTCGGTTGGACAGTCATTGGCCTCAGCCCGCTACAGGCAGTATACCGCTGGCTTGGTGAGTGCTTTCTTTTCGATAGGGTGGCCATGGCTCTCTCCCTGCCATCTGCGACTCACGAGGAATCGTGGCTGAGTCACTTGAATCTTTCTCATTGCGTTTGCGAGTACATCCGGCTTTTCCCCTCAGGTTTTCGTTCCACTTGTTTGGCTGTTGAGCCTAGCGTCCGTCCAAAAACAACCTATACCGTTTGCATCTCCGCTTTATCCACCCTGGCTGCGTTCCACGTCCTCGGAATAGCAAGCAATTCTCTCATCGGAGAGCCTTGCCAGGGCGGCGAATCGAAGCGCAAATCAACGACTTTCTTTTTGGACGGACCCTTACGAACTCTTTGACTTTTGCCTTAGTTCCCATAGGCTGAGAAATATCATTCCCAGGAGAGAGGCTGTCCACAGTGTACAGAATCGAATAAGGACGGTGCTGGCGACAGCGACAGCGTTTGTGACTTGCAGCGTCTTGAGCAAGAAGAGCATGGATGCTTCAAACCCTCCAAGTCCTCCTGGAAGCATGGAGAGTGCGCCGATGACAGTGGCCATTCCATAGACAAAGAAAGCGGTGAGTAGGGGGAGGTTTACCCCCAGTCCCTGAAAGATGACATGCAGAGCATATGCCTCACATAGCCATGCAAGCAAGGCGATGAGGAGACCTATCGCAAATGGTTTGAACTGGAAGAGAGCACGACCGACACGAAAAAAGTTGTGAAGTTTCTCGGTGACAGGCTTTAATCGCTCGAATCGTTCGAGCAGACGAAGCACAGCTCCATGTACTGTTTCACTGGCAATGAAAATGGCCACACCGAGTACAACAAGGGTGCAGAGGAGGAAGTACCATTGGGCGTAGGCCAACATAGAGAGTCCACCTGCTGCCAACATCAATACCGCCAGGAGATCTTGGAGCCGCTCCATCATCAACACACTGGCTGATTCGGTGATGGATACATTGTATCGAGATTTTAGGAGAAAAGACTTGATCACTTCTCCTGCTTTTCCCGGTGTGGCTGTAAAAGCAAAGCTTGCCAGAAATACAATCAGGTTTGGATAGGCAGGAACACCCCAGTTGAGGTGGCGATTGTAGTATTCCCAGCGCAAGGCTCGCAGCAATAAGCCAAAGAAGACGAGCCCAAATACGGCACTCAGGTGAGTTGCCACAGGGAATTTACGCAAGGCTGTCCAAAGTGGGTCAAATCCCGACCACAAGGTGAGGGCGATATACAGCAACATCGCCACGCCCATCGCTACCACAACTTGCTTTCGCCGACGCTCCCAATTTATCGCTTTTTCTGTCATTTCGTCTTGTGTTCCAGCCGAGTTCTAGGTTTTACGGTTTCAACTTACGATGATGTTTTCCGGTGGTGGTACTCATACATTCTGTTTCTAAAATTCTCAAGTGCTTTTCGGCTCTGTAGCGAAGCTTCTTCTAGCACAGGTAGCATGGGCCAGCGTTGTGTCAGGGCTTGAGCAAAGAGTCCTCGGCCCTCTGAACATTCAGAGCCGTCTTGCTGTAGTACAGGTATTTGAAAGAGTCCACAGCTTGGAGATCTACTTTTAAAAATGTAGCCCGAGAGGGTTTCGAATTCCAATGCGTCGAGGCGTTGTTGAGACCATTTCAACATCGCCTCTGTGTGATCGATGCGTGTGTTGTGTGTTTTCAATCTTGGCGCATGAAGTGTGCCCTCCAAACGGATCGGTTCTCGGGGAGTTCCAAGTCCCATCTCGACTTCCGGGCAAACAGGAACCCATATCACATGAGGTCCCAATTGTTGGAGCAAAAAATCATTGTGTTTGTGCTTTCCATCGTACCGAACGTTTTGTCCCAAAAGGCAGGCACTCACCCCCACGCGAAGGGGAAGAGCGGTCGGAGCTTTGTGGCTTTCTGTCATCCGAAAAAAACCTCTTATGTTGTGGGTATGGAAACACGGTGTGGTGATGAAGTAGGCCGTCGTGGATTCTCCGAAAAAAAACTCTTATGTTGTGGGTGTGGAAACCCCTTCCCGATCGCGGACCCGGAAGAATCTACAGGGCGAAGTCTGGATGGGGTGGGGCCATTGACGGTTGTCTCGAATGGAGGAGTGTGAAAGAGCGGATCTCAGCGGGTGGTCGGTTTACCTGCTGCTTTCCATCCCGTGAATCCAGCTTTCATATGATAGATTGCTAGAAACGAAAGAGCTTTAAATATCTTTATGGATTTGCTGCTTCGCACTCCTGTTGCACAATGAACAAGGTAGGGAGTTGCCCGATCGAGTTTGCTCAATTTTTCCCGAAAGTCAGATGCATAGAAATCAACATTGATCGCGTTGGCGATATGTTCTCTTTTAAATTCAGCAGGTGTGCGGATGTCTAGAACGACAAGGGATTGCTTGCTTTGGATAAGTTTCTCGGCTTCATTAATCGTAACATCTTCGATAAAAGCTTGTTTTCTCTCTCCATCAAGTACGACAAAAAAGACGTCTCTCTTGGAGCCTGCATCAGGCGCCGAAGTTATTTGCTCCCAGCATCCAGACAGTAACACGAACATAGAGACTGCGATGAGGGAAATGTAGATATTTCTCAAGGTGACTTCACTCCTCTCTTGGACTTTGTTGTGGTCGAGATTCTGTTTTCCGTATATATTCGACACATCATCACGTATCCTCCTCTTCCTCTTTTTGTGCTGCGATGATAGCACGGTAACCGTCTTTGTATGTGGGGTACTGAAACACAAATCCTGTCTTCACGATACGATGATTTTGGCATCGTTTGTTGCTTCGTTGTCTGCGACTTTCGGGTGCTTCAGAGGCAGGTCTTGTCACAGGAGGTGCCACGTGAAGTTGCTTCGCCAGCCATCGCAATACTTCGTTGCGAGGAGCGGGGCCGGAGTCCACTCCGATATAGATGGGAGCGGGCTGTGGCAGGTATAGGATGTGGTGCAACATCCTGACACAGTCGTCTCGATGAATTCGGTTGGTATACCGAACAGCCCCATCGTAACATACGGCTTGGCCCTGTAGCACTTGCTCCATAAGACCTGTGCGACGAGGCCCATATATTCCGCCGAATCGTACGACACAAGCAGCCTTGCCCAACTCGAATACCAGCCGTTCTCCCTCCAGGATGGCTTGTCCTGTTTTATGTGACGGTCGGGTGGGGGAGTCTTCTGTCACCTCCTCTCCCTGGGTTTGCACATACACACTCGTGCTCGATACTAACACAAATCGTTGGATCGAGGGCAATGCTTCAAGCAGGTGACGAACACCTTCCACATAAGCTGCTTGGTAACCTGAGCCTCCGGAGCCTCGCTCGGGTGTCGCAGTATACACTACCGTTGTGAAGGGAGCAGGTGGATGTACCAATGTTTCTGGTTGGGTTAGATCGGCTGCCCAACCTTGGAGAAAGGACGGTAACGACTGAACTTGCCTCCGTAACCCCCATACCTCAACTCCATCCTCTGCAAGCCTCGCGCCTAAACCAACTCCTAAATCGCCACAACCTGCAAGCAAAATAGGACCATGGAGTGAGGTCATATCTTTTCTTTCCTCTGCCTACTTGTTCGGGAAGGATTGTCTTTGTCTTTCCTTCTGTTTGTTTGTCTTACCTTACCTTACCTTACCTTACCTTGGCTTGGCTTGGCTTGGCTTGACGTGGATTTCTGCTCCTGCTACTCTTTCCAACCAGCTCTTTTGAACCATTGACTCCTTCTGTCGATACAGTTGGCCAGACATCCTATTCCAATGGATGAACACTTGGCTGTAAGAGTATGACCATTTATGAGCACTTCGTTGCAAGAGTATAACCATTTATTACCTTCTGCGGTTGCGATCTCTGATGCGATGATTCGAGCATTGTCTTCGTATGTTGTAGACCAGAGCAATATTCGAGGTGTTTTTGGTCAGGTGCTGAACGATATATTGTGTATGACGCATAGTGATTATGGGTTTATTGGTGAAGTGATCCATTCAGAGAATGGGCCGTTTTTTAAAGGGTATGCTCTCACGAATTCCTGTCTGAATGAGCCCTCTGAACATTGTAGTGCATATCCGAACAACATGGATATGGAGTTTCATAATTTGGACTCTCTGCTTGGTACGGCAATCAAGGAGAAGGCTGTTGTTCTCTGGAGTCATCCAGAGAGTGACATCGGTGATGTGACGTTGCCACAGGGGCATCCTCCCGTAAACTCCTTTTTGGGTGTACCTTTGATATTTGAGCATGAGATCCTGGGGATGATTGGGGTTGCGAACCGTGCCCAAGGCTACGAGCAGGAGCTGGTCGATGTGCTGCAGCCACTGTTTGATAGTTGCACTACGATCATCCATGCCTTTCACAAGCACAGAGAGTCTCAAGCTATCGAAGAAGCCTTTTATTCTCAAGTTAAGATTCTCAATCAGATTCACGACTCTGTGATCTCCACGGACATTGATGGTTTTATTACCAGTTGGAACGATGGGTCCGAGAGGTTATTTGGTTATACTCGTGCTGAAATCGTAGGGGAACATGTCTCGATTCTGTATCGAGAGGAAGAGCATCGTTTTCTTGAGGAAGAGGTGATTGCTCCTTTGAAAGCAAAAGGTTCGCATGAACTTGTTGTTCAGTTGAAACATAAATCTGGAG
>JALTMC010000338.1 GCA_027005175.1 Myxococcales bacterium | reverse complement strand
CAACACACACTCTGTGTCTTGGGCGCAAGAGGAGCACTTGTTTTTGCGACAGATCTGCCCCCCTTTGCAGTCGGCGGTCTTCCGACAATCTCCAACGATACAGAGTCCCTGGCTGCAGAGGAAGCCTTTGCCGCAGTCGTTGTCGATGAAGCAGCCTTCACACTTTGCTTTGCGGCAGACTTTTCCATCTTTGCAGTCTGCATTAACGATACATGGCACACACACTTTATTTTTGTCGCAACGCAGGTTGCTACCACAATCTTTGTCGACACGACAGCCGGAGCGACAGAAACCATTGTCGCAGATCTCCCCTTGGAATCGACATTGTGTGTCCTTGGTACAGGCGATACAGCGGAAGTTTATACATAGTCTTGCGTTGTTGCAGGTGCGGTTTTGATCGCATTGTCGGATCGTGCAGCGGTTGGATTCACAGATCTGTTGTGAAGGGCACTCTGTGTCTTTGGTGCAGTCTTCACACTGTCCTTTTTTACAGACTTGGCCGTTGTTGCAGGGGCGATTGCGTGAGCATTCTCCATTGACACAACTACCTCGGTCGCAGATCTTTCCGGCACCACATTCTCCGTCACTGGAACAGTTACGGCAGCGGGAGTCTTTGCATAGTTTGCCTGCGATACAGGGTTTTTGTGCATTGCACTCGGGGTCAACACACTTACCACTTTCACAGATCTTGCCTGAGCCGCACTCGCCGTCACTGGAACAATCCAGACAGCGATTGTTCTTACAGATCTTGTTGGCTGTGCATGGATTTTGTGCATTGCATCGACCGGGAACACAGGCACCTTTTTCACAGATCTTGCCAATGCCACACTCGGCATCACCAGCGCACTTACTGCATCTGAATTTTTTGCAGAGCAGGCCGTCTCCACAGGGATTCAGTGGACTACACTCACGATCTGTACATCTCTTGTTGTCACAGATCTTATCTTTGCCACACTGTTTGTCTTCGCTACAGTCTTGGCATTTGTTGTCTTTGCAGATCTTTCCGCCCTTACAGGGCTTGCGCTCGGTACAGTCGTGCTCTTTGCAGCGGCCATTGTCACATCGGTTGCCTTCGCCACACTCTTCATCTTTGGAGCAGTTGGTACAACGTGAATTCTTACAGACTTTGCCATCGTTGCAGGCTCTCTCGTTGGTGCATTGTCGGTCTGTACATTTCTTGTTGTCACAGATCTTGTCTTTGCCGCATTCTTCATCTTTGCCACAGTCCTGACATTTGCTGTCTTTGCAGATCTTTCCGTCGTTACAGGGCTTCTTCTCGTGGCACTCTAAATCTTTGCATACTCCGTTGTCACAACGTTTGCCTGTGCCACAAGCGGCATCGTCTTTGCACTTGTCTTTGCATACTCCGTTATCGCAGCGCTTGCCGTCACCACAGGCTTTGTCGTCGGTGCATTTGTCTTTGCATGCACCATTGTCGCAACGTTTGCCATCACCACAGGCTTTGTCGTCGGTGCATTTGTCTTTGCATGCACCATTGTCGCAGCGTTTGCCATCACCGCAAGCTGCGTCATCGGTGCATTCTACAGTTGGACCACAGCCCCCCAGTATTCCCGGAATCATAATCACTAAGCCACAACACAATAAAACAATCCAACGTCGTACAAGCATAGCCATTCCCTCTGGTTGGTTCAAAACATAGAGTTTGATTATACAACGATTTGAGAGAAATCCAATTGGCTCGGGAATCTGACGGCCTTTAAAAGAAGGGAGTGTGGTGAAAACTCCTGTGTCTTCGTAGTGTTAGGGCCTCTGTTTTGAGAGTTTTTAACCCGACTTTGACAGTGCCTGGGTACACAGTTCCAGATTTTGATTGCAGTTCTGGCTCATTCGTGGATCTCAAAAAAGGGCGTGTACCTAGGTTTTTAGGAGTGATTGAGGATTGTTGGGGGGATTATTGATTTTCAAGAATCTCATACGATTTCGGTCTTCTGGCATGGGGTTTGTGAACGACCAACGCTTCTTTTTGAGATCCACGAATGAGACACGAATGACAGAAGATTATTGATGTTTCGAGTTGTTGTTCGTAGGAACATCGGGAGAACCCTCTCATGCACGGATTCTACTTCTGGAAATCATGGATGTTGTGTGGACTACTGAAGGGGGGTTTGGGTGAGAATACCCTTGTGGGTGATGTTTTTTTCGTCGAGGAACTGAAAGATACCCGTTGCTTTGTTGTTTTGTACTTTGGTGATGCTCATTCTGCCCGAGAGGGATGTGTGTTTGACTCCCTTGCTATCCGTATAAATCAGTGTGGCTCCTTTTGTGTTGTTGGGTCCCAACTCATAATCTTTGATCGCTACAGGTTTGGCGTGAAAAGTAATGACAAGGGTGCCTTTGTTATTGAGTGTGATCGTGATCTCCAAAGACTGACTGGTGGATTGGATCTTTATACCTGTCGAAAACGAATTTCCATCTCCTGCTTCGATAGAGACTTCTTTGGCACCTTTTTGCAGCATCAGAAAGCATTCTCTTCCTTTGTTACAATTAAATGCGCCATTTGAGATATTTCGTCTCATACAGAGATGGACGTTGTACCAAGGAGGGTCAGACTTGAGGGTTGGTCTCCAATCCGTGACACAAGAGCCGTTTTCCTGGAAGCAGTGACCGGCAAAGGATTGACAAAGGCCATTGAGGATCTTTGTTCGATCACTGCAGGCGGCCTTGGACAGGACCAATCCTTGTAGGCCGTTACATTGGGCTCTTGGGGTCAATGCAACACTGTTGTCTTTCTTTAAACAGCAGGGGTTGGGGTCTTGTTCTAGGGCACAACTTCCTCCGAGTCCACCGAAAAGCAACAAGGCTACACACAGGAGCATACCCGAGCGAGGGTGGAAGAGGCTCACGGGCAGTGGTGTGAGCCTGTTGATAGCCCAAGTGACACGCCGAAATATGTTGGAGGGAGGAGTGAGGCTTACTGGCAGTGGTGTGACTCTGTTGATAGCCCAAGTGACACGCCGAAATATGTTGGCGGGAGGAGTGAAGTTGGGGGATATGTATCTACTTTCTACAGGATGAGAGGTGACACGCCGAAATATGTTGGAGGGAGGGTTGAAGAGGGGCATCTTTAGAGTCCTTTGAGAACAAGCGCAGGATCGACAGCGGAAGCTCTTCGTGCGGGAATGAAAGCACCGAAGAGGCAGAATATGATCGCGAATCCCAGCGCAAGCAAAGGGAGCCAGTAGGGGTAGATAAATAGTTTCGCTGGTGTGAAAGGGAGGTCGGGGTATTTTTCCAGACCCCATTGTACAAGGCGTGTCGCTCCTAGGGTTAGGCCAACTCCGACAAGACCGCTGAGTATGCCTACGATGGTTGCTTCCACCATCACAAGGAGTTGAATGGTTCCGCGTGAGGCGCCAACTGCCCGCATTAATCCGATTTCATATCTTCTTTCATAGACCATCATAAAGAATGTGTGGCTGACAGAGATAGCAGCAATCAACATAATGACGCCACTGATGATCGTGAGTAGTATGGTAATGAGGAGGATGATCTCTCCCACTTTTTTGGCCAAGATCTGACGGTTGGCTAGAGTGAAGCCAAGCTTGTCGAGTTTTTTCAATACACTGGGGATCTGTTCTGGGCGAGCCGTTTCAATGATGGCGCTGTTGTAAATCGCGCCACCTTTGGCTCCGAGGTAAAACCTGTTGATGCGTTTGACATATTCAAGTGGTGTAGAGATACCGATCATGATGGCACGACTGGAGACACCTGCGATCTTGGCAGGGTACCTTTTGGCTCCCTTGGGATGTGTGGTTCGTTTGAACGCTGATCGGCCTGTGGTGATATTAAAGGTTGGGATGAGTTGTGCTGCTCGGGCATTCAGCTTGGGAAAGCCTGTCATCTCTGCGAGAGTGGTGTTGTACAGATCCAGCAGTCGCTTGGAGATCAAGATGGGCATATGCTTTTTCGGAGTGTATTGGAAGACCTTGGGATCAACCTCATTTCTGGGTATGGCGCGTGGATCGATCCCTTGAACAAGCAACTCTGTGTAGAAGGCAGAACTCATACCTCTTTTCTGGAACTGTTTCGGGATGGGGATAATGGCACGCGAGGGTACGCGCAAATTCATCTTTCCGTACACAGCCTTGACATCCTTTAGGCTGCGAAACCTCTCCAACATATCGTCATCAAACTTCATCGCAAACAGGCTGCGCTGTTTGGTAATTCCTACATTGTAACTTTTGGGGCTGACTTCGATTTGATTCACAGGCAAACCACCGATTAACTCACGTACGATGATGTGTCGAACACCATTGCCCAGGGAAATGAAAAATACAAACGAACCGATTCCAATGACAATTCCAAGGCTACTCAGTATTAATCGTCGGGCATTGCGTCGTAGGTTCGTTCCTAAAAGTCGCCAAAATGCGGCTATTCGCAAGGTTCTCTCCTCAGTCTTGTTCAAGTCGGCCGTTTTTGAGGACCATCGTCTTTTGGGTAGCGGCCGCGATTCGGTGGTCATGAGTGATCATGATCAGTGTGATGCCTTCTTCTTGGTGAAGCTCTTTAAAGAGTTGAAGGACTTCTTCACTGGTTTGCTCATCGAGGTTTCCGGTAGGTTCGTCACATAGCAGGATCTTCGGTTGCATAACCAAGGCACGTGCGATGGCGATACGTTGCTTCTCTCCGCCAGACAATCGATTGGGGTATTTTCCAATCTTATCGGCCAGGCCAACTCGCTGCAAAAGGTCACAGGACCTTTGATGGTATTCTCCTGGCTTTTGTGAAAACCAAGTTGGCAGCATGACATTCTCTTCGGTGGTGAGCTGGTCCATGAGGTGAAAACTCTGAAACACAAGCCCGATCTTTTCATTGCGAAATCGAGTGAGTTCTTTGTCCGACATCTTTTCCAATGACTGACCATCGACCTTGATCCCACCTTTGTACTTTCGATCCAGCCCACCGATCAGGTTGAGTAAGGTTGATTTACCTGTGCCGGAACGCCCCATCACTGCGATCGAATCGCCATCTTCGATATGCCAGTTGACTCCTTGTAGTACTTTTAACTCATGCGAGCCATCCACAAAAGTGCGGTGAACATCGCTTAAATCAATCACGTCGAAATCTCCTTCGTTCTCCGTTTGGGGTTATCTTTCTCTCGGTGTCTTCACCGATGGGAACGATCCTCCTTCTTACCTTTTGCGAGGACGTGGGCGGGTTCTTTTCTTTGCTTTCTTTAACTGCACCTTAAGTTGTAGCTCAAGCTGCTCTTTGCCTGGACGATAGCTCAACAAAAGAGCTTCCACATTCTTAAGATTCATAAGGTAAAAATTGGTGACGAGCATTTTGAGGCCAAAGGGCACAAACAGTGAATTAAAGGAGGTCATTAAATTCGGCAGGTGAATGTGTGCAGAGATACTGTTGTTGGCAGTGAGAGCTGTTGGAGTTTTTGTCCGGTACAGTCGGAATTTCGGCTCGCGCAAAGCCTGTACTGCCAGC
>JALTMC010000337.1 GCA_027005175.1 Myxococcales bacterium | reverse complement strand
CTGTGAGATGAGGAAACAGTCGATCTTCCTGAAAGACAACTCCGACTCGTCGATGCTCGGGGGCTATCGAGATGCCACTCTCTGCATCAAAAAGTGTTTGACCCATCAATCGGATATAGCCTGATGTAGGCTTTAACAAGCCTGCCAACATCATCAATGTGGTTGTCTTGCCACTGCCGGAGGGGCCACATAGAGCCGTCATGCTCGTGGTGACCTTCGATGCAAAAGAGAGTGTGAATGTATCCAGCGGATACTCTATGGTCATTTCTAGGATCGGTGGGCTCTCAGACGCTGTTTGTGACTCTTGCTGGAGTGTTTCTTCTTGCGCTGGGATGTTGTGTGTTTGAGCGTTGGGCTGATTTTCTGCGAAGCTCACGCGGGGTTGGTTCTTTTCCCCTAGGTCTCTAGGGGGGAGTTCGTTTGCAATCGCAGTCGATTCGAAGCTGCTGCTTTGTGGTGATTGCTTTGGTTTTCTGGTTCGAGGGCGTCGAAAGGGAGAACTCAGTAGAAGATTTCCAACACCTGTCGCAAACAACGCTATCACAATGGCGAGTATCACGAGGTTTTGTGCGGTTGCTTCATGGACAGACAAACCTGTTTGATCAAGGCTGTAGATGGCAAGTGGGATGGTTTGGGTGAGCCCTGGTGTGTTGCCCGCAAAGATGATGGTTGCGCCAAATTCACCGAGGCTGCGAGAGAATGAAAGCAGTGAACCGGCTACAATTCCTCGCCATGCAAGAGGAAAAGTGATGGTCCAGAACACCCGAAAGGGAGTGGCTCCGAGGGTTCGTGCTGCGTCTTCAAGTTGTGTGTCCACCTCTGTAATTGCGATCTGGGCTGCACGCAAGAATAGAGGAAATGAGACAATCGCGGCAGCGATGATCGCAGCGGCTTGTGTAAATGCGATGGAGATACCATAGGAATGTAGCCAGCGACCAAGCCATGATCGATTACCCAGTAGATAAAGTAGCAGATAACCTGTCACAACGGGAGGTAAGACTAGAGGCAAGGAGAAGAGTGTCTCCAGGATAGATTTTCCCCAAAAACGACACCGAGCGAGAAGCCATCCAAGGGATAAAGCCAGAGGAAAACTCAGGAGTGTCGCGGCCAAGGCAACCTTGATCGACAGACTCACAATCGTCCATTCTCCCGATGCCATCATCGGCTGAGCCCTGGAGGTGGGAGAAAATGAAATCGATGAAAGACCCGTTGACTTTGTGGCGAACGCAGGTGCGTGAGCCAAAGTTTGGCAAGTTTTGGCCTGGATGTATGAGACAACACAACACCCTGGTATAGGATCGGAGAGTGCGTCTCTTTTGGGAAAAGGAAACGAACCACAACTTTTTCTTTTGCGGTCTCGGCATCGCTGGCAAAGATAATCGCACCTGAGAGGTGTCCTTCTTGCACTGTTTTTAGGGCAGACCTGACATCTTTTGTTCGCAGTATTCGAGCTTTCATCATCTTCCACAAGCCGACTTTTTGAAAGGCTTGTTGGGCATAGCGACCTGCGGGAACATGGTCTGGATCTCCGATTGCCACACGCTTGTTGCTGCGAGTCCAATTCTTCCAAAACGTTTTGAACTCCTCTGCCTTCTGTGTCGTTGTTTGCTTCTTGACCTGAGCCATCTGTCGGAGTCCCTTTTGTTTCTGTTTTGGAGCGACCATGGCTTGTTTTTGTGTTGCAAAGACAAGGCGATTCGAGGCAAATGTTTGAGCAGGACCGAGGGTGAGTTGTTTGTTCTGTTGTAGGCGTTGCATTTGGTAGTGGCTGGCAGAGAGATACAGATCTAGGGGGGCACCTCGCTCGATCTTACGTCGCAACATCCCCGAGGAACCAACATCGAGCCAAATCCGGCATTTGTGGCGTAAGGTAAACTCTCTTACGATGGGTTGCAACGCAACAATCAGGCTTGAAGCTGCTGCGATATGTAATGCACAAGAAGAGGTCTTTTGACGGCAACCGGAGACCAGAATCATAAGAATGAGGCAGAACAACAAGAGCGCAGGTCGCAGGTGTTTTTGAGGGGTGAGGCATGGAGTACGTGTGGGGGGGATACAACGTCGCTTTCTCTCAAGAGAGTGAGGTGTTGGATTGTCGGTTGGGGTTGTGGCTGCCATCTTCTCGCTTGCTTGTATCGTTCGTCTCAAGAGCTGGTCTCAAGAGCTTGGTATGATGCCTCCAACAAGGTCGTAATCTCCGGTTTGTTCGATACAAACACGTTCGATTTGCCCTGGGAAGGAGCGTCCATCGTTGATGTATACAACACCGTCAATACCTGGGGCTTGTGTGGCGAGTCTTCCTTGAAGCAGCAGGTCGGTCTCTTCACTCACGCCTTCCACTAAAACCTCTACTTCTTGCCCAATATACTGATTTAGTTTTTTCTCTGAAATCGCAGCTTGATGCTCATAAAGAATTCGTTTGCGCTCTTCTGCTATGTCATCACCGACTTCATCAGCGCGTCCATAGGCTGATGTTCCCTCTTCAGGGGAGTAGGCAAATACGCCGACGCGATCGAACTCTTGTTCTTCTAGGAAGTCGCAGAGCTGTTGAAAGTCCCTCTCTGTTTCACCGGGAAATCCAACCAAAAATGTTGTGCGAATGACAATCTCTGGAATTTGGGAGCGTAGCTTTTGTAAGAGGTCGCGAATAAACGCGCCATTGCCTGCTCGACGCATCCCTCGCAGGACAGAGTCGCTGATATGCTGGAGTGGCATGTCGATATAGGGGACCACACGTTTTGACGTGGCGATTTGCTCGATCAGTCTGTCGTTGAATCCATGGGGATACAAGTACAACATTCGAATCCATCGCGGCCCTGGATCGACCTCTTCCAATGCTTTCAGTAGGTCGGCGAGTTCTACCCTCTTTCCATCCGGCTTGAGAGGGAGCTCTCTACCGTAGCCGTTGAGTTCTTGTGCGATCAGGTTGATCTCTACAACGCCGCGTTTGGCCAAGTCTCTCACTTCTTGTACGATGGACTCGATGGGCCGCGACTTTTGTTTTCCACGAAAGCCCGGAATGGCACAAAATGCACAAGTTCGATCACAGCCCTCTGCTATTTTGACATAGGCCGTGTAGAATGGAGTTGATTGAAGCCGGGGGCTGTTGTGGCTGTACAGCCAACCGGGGGCTTGATCCGCCAGGTTGCGGGGAGCCTCACCATCGCCCAGTAACCTCGCAAACTCCGGTATTTGACCTGTACCTACAAAGTGATCAACTTCAGGTAGCTCGGCGGCCAACTCTTCGGGGTAACGTTGGGGTAAACATCCGGTTACAACGAGCTTTTTTCCCTCATAACGCTGACGAATATCTGCCATCTCTAAAATGGTGTCTACAGACTCTTTGCGAGCCATTTCGATAAAGCCACATGTATTGACAACCAGGAGGTCTGCCACTTCTGGATCATCCACAAGTTGGTAGCCTTCTTGTTGGGCCATTCCCAACATCACTTCACTGTCTACCTGATTTTTCGGGCAACCCAGCGAGATAAAATGTAGTTTCTTCTCGGTCATAATCAAAGCACCTCCTTCGAAGGAACTTAGCTCTTAGCCAAATTAAGCCGAGAAGTCAAGCTTGAGGAAGCCCTCTTGGAGAGGCATTCTCTCTTGGAGAGAGTTTGGTTCAAATGGCCATGAGTGCTATTGGTTGCGCCGTTGTGCCGGTGTTACAAATTATTTTCAAAATAATTTTTTTTGACATAGTGCACAAGATATGGTGGAGGAGCGATCTTAAGGGATCGCTATGTTGTGGTGGTCTGGTCAAAAAAAAGATCGCTACAACTCCTTGGATCTAATAAATTTCTTGACGATCGATCTGATTCTCGTAATACTCAAACCACGGCATGATAAGAACACAAGACATCTACAGCTTGTAGTTGTTTCTTGTGGGATAAGGTGAAACTGAGGGGCTGTGGGTTGCTCCCTCTTCACGCTGGATTGTTTGGTATTTGAAGAATATAAGAAATCTGCGACTTGTAGTTGTTTCTTGTAGGACGAAATGAAACTGAGGGGCTGTGGGCTGCTCCCTCTTCACACTGGATTTGTTGCGAGTACAGAAGCATGGCGTTGTTGTTTAACGGCTACCTAAAGAGAGCACAAGGATTCTACCAACAACAACAATGGGAGGACGCTTTGCGTGCTGCCCAGTCTGCATCTCATATCTTGCCCTCTGCGAGAGATGCCATCTCTTGTGAGGTGGAAATCTTATACAAGATGAAGGACTGGGAGAGAGCGGTCGAGGTTCTGCTGCGGGGCTTGCGCTACCATCCTTACTGGGCATGGGCCATTCTCGAACTTTCGGACCTGATGATTAACCAACTGCAAGAGGCCGATCAGGCATGGCGATGGTTGCAGCGACTGAAACTGTGTCCCCGTCTGTCTCAAGAGGAAACTGTGCGATGCTGTAGCCTCAAAGTATCGGCCTTTCTGGAGCAGGATCGTCTCTTTGAGGCATCCCGGTGCTTGTGCAGCACTTTGACCC
The DNA here is from genome assembly GCA_027005175.1 of Myxococcales bacterium. Classification (GTDB taxonomy): domain Bacteria; phylum Myxococcota_C; class UBA6777; order UBA6777; family UBA6777; genus M3003. The sequence goes on along the minus strand of JALTMC010000337.1, from coordinate 14,571 downwards.
TCTTTCCCAGGGATAAGGACCTCCTCTTTCTACAAGGTTGGGTTGAGTTGCAACGCGACAACTACTACATGGCTGCCTCTGCTCTCAATCGTGTTCTTAAACAAGAGCCCGACTACAGCGATGCACACTATTATCTGGGGTGGGCTTTTCGTGGTTTGGGTGAGTTTCGGTTAATGCAAGAACATTATCGCAGAACCTATGCTCTCGATCTACTCGATACCACAGCAACTTGCTTTCATCCTCAGACCTTCCGCAACATGGCACTGGAAGTTCTCTCGCTTTGTGGACAAACCCGTGATTGTGGATCGATCAAGTTGGTTGTTTGCCCCAATCCTCCCGCTTCGATCGTAGAAGACTTTCCTTATGACCCCCGTTGTATGGGGGTTTTTAGCAGCAAGTCCCACCATCTCGCTGGACCATCCGACGAATACCTTCCACCCACAGGCACCCTCTACTTGTTTCAGCGCAATATCGAACGACTGTGTTTGACCGAAGAAGAAGTTCGTGACGAGATCCTACATGTCACAAACCGTGAAATCGCTGCGGCTTCCAACCGGTTTCGAAGTTCTGAGTTCTTGGCAGCTAGCGACGCCACTCTCCATTCTGAACTCGCGCCTGTAGGGGCTAACCCGCATAGTTAACGAGTATCCATTCAGCTCTTCCTCACACCGAGCATTCGTTCGGCTCTTCCTCACACCAACTCGGACTTTGCTCGCTCTTGCGATGAATCGCGTGAATCATCTGAGTCAACCCTCTGTTTCTTTCTGTTCGTGATGATACCATCTTCATACATGGCTATGAGGTCCTAACGAAAGAAAATGGACGTCATTGTAGCTTGTGCGAACTACAAACGACTCGCTACCGTAAGGACTTCACGCAAGATGATCTCATGCAACGTTGTTGCTGGAAGTTGTCCGTCAAGTTGGATGAGTCCGGGATAGTCGAGTTGATGGAAGACATCAGCGCAGGCCTGGAGGCTGGTGAGGGTTTCAAAGGCATCAGGAGTTTCGCCACGGCTATGTTGGACACGTTGGAGGCCGATTTCTGCGGGAATATCGAGGAGAAAGGTGCGGTGAGGGAGGGGGGCAAATTCTTGGTGGCTGTCGATAATCTGTTGAACATCGAGACCACGACTCCCCTGGTAGGCAGCTGTGGATAGATAGTATCTGTCTTGGATCACAATGTGATTTTGTTGTAAGGCCGGTTGGATGAGTTGTGAGATATGCTCTTTTCGGTCCTTGACAAACCAGGACAGCTCTTCGTCGGCAGAGACACGTTGTCCTGAGTTGGCCATGGTGCGGATCTTTTGTCCCCATGGCCCCTGTGTGGGCTCACGTGTTTGTACCACTGTATAGCCTCTCTCTTGGAGAGCCTGGGCCAACAAGTTACATTGTGTGGATTTGCCGGAGCCATCAAGGCCTTCAAATACAAGAAATAGGCCTGAGGATGGAGGGGAAGGGGGGGATGTTATGTGTAGCAACGGAGGTCTCAACGCCCGCGAAACTTGAGGATTTCGTGAGTTCTTTTGATCGTTCGGGTGACAAAAAGAACGTTGGGAAAGTTCACTTCATGTCGAGAACCACCACTGGTGGTTGTGATCTTTAAGTCACCACTACCAAATCCAAGCAACCAGTGTTGGAAGAAGTTATCGCGTTGTTTGTCGAAGACGAGGCCCATGGTGTCGTATGTTTTCTCTCCTTCACCCACTTCCTCGACGATCGTGATTTGTGTGGGTCGAAGTATGATGCAGCGTCGTTGGTCAAAGATGAAGATCACAAGTGCCCACATGGCAAATAGGATCACTCCTGTCCAGAGGTAGAAGTGCATATTTAGGTAGAATTGGATGCTGCCAATGGCTTTGAGCATAGGACGCCACCAACCCATCAAGCTGAAGAGTAAGCCTAAGATGACAAAGACTGCTGCGACGAGTGCCGCCCAGACACCACGAATATTAACAGAGGTAAATAGGATGACAATCAACAAGATGATCATAAAGGAGAGGCCAAGTCCTGGAGAAGAGACCATCCAGATCTTATTGGCTGTGCCCTTACTCACATTTGAAATGGTGTACTCTTGACCATTTATTTTTGTTACCAAAGCAAAGACAAGACTGAAAAACCACAAGGGCCAGTAGTAAAAAAGCTGGCTGCGACTGATGATTCGGATCTCTTGTTCCGAAGCTGTGCCGGATGACTCCATGGGAGGTAGGAGATCTCCTGGTGCTTCGTTGGGAAGTGAGGGTAACAAAGGACTTTGGTCTTGGCTCATGATTCTCTCTCCTGTAAGCTAACGCAAGCTACTTTCTTTACGTGGACTTAGCGTTGTTTTGTAAAAATAAGGACCACCTTCTTCACCCGGCCGAAGCTGGTAAAGGTGTACATGCCTTGGTTATTGATCAAAGAGCAGACATCTGTGACGGCTGTTTCTCCAATCATCTCTTTGCGACCAAAGATGTCGGCATCTGTTAAACGCAGGGAAGCACTCACCCCTTTTTTGATCGTGAAGACACGCCCTACATTGTAGAATTTTGCACTGAAGGTGTTACTTTGTTTGGGTGTTGTCAATGTGGTGCTGCCTATTTTAAGAGCAGCGATAACATCGGGGCGGGTCGCTTTGCCAAAACCGCGATCCCACGTTTTTCCACTCTCTTTTTTGGGCTTGACACCAAACTCAGCAATTCGAACCTTGTAAACCCCTGCACACCCCGGACTGACTTTACGTTTGATCACACGAGCACTCAAAACAAGTTCTTCGATTTGGTTGTTACTTTGGCCTGTGCCACGCAAGGTTAAGGTCCCACCCTTGAGGAGCTGGGGTGGAATCGTGTCAAAACTCCAGGTTCCCATATGGTCGCGCTTGACCTGGACCTTTGCTGCGCCATCGTTGTCATACACACTCACAACAAACCCATCCCCTGGAACAACACGGAAGGTGTGTTTGATGTTAAAGGTTGGGGAACACTGGTTGTTGATCTTGTCTGTCGTAAACTTCTCGTATTTACCTATCTTGATCTCTACCAGTGGGTCTGGTGCGATAGGTCGTTTGCAGAGCTTTTTGAAGTATTTGTTGCCAGCATAGCTGCTGTAATCTTTGGCTCCTCGGGCTGGCAGTTTTTTGTTGAACTTTTGGAAAAAACAGGGGGGATCCCAGCATCGTCCGCTTGCTTTCACAGGCCATGTCTTGAGCGTTTTTATCGTAATCTCTATAAACTTCACACCCGCTGCTGCCACACGAACTGCTGGTCTCGCAGCGGGCTTGGCGGCGGCGGGCTTGGCGGCAGGCGCCGCTTGAACCGTTGGGGGCAAAGATAGCATCATGCCAAAACACAAAACGGCAGTTAGGCTCAAAAGACGCTTTTTCATCATAAGAGTACTCCTCACAAGTAGTCATGCTTCTCTCTTGAAGCGTTGAACAGTGGATAGCTATAATCGGTGCTGCGGGCTGAAGGACTAAGTTTTTTGTTGTGAGTTCGTTGTTTCTGTTTGTCTCGAACATGGAATGGCTACTGCAAAGTAGAACTGCTCTGATGGTGCTAGACTTATGTTGGATTCATTCAAGGTTGCCAAAGTTATAGCAGAGGCAGTGCCATTGTCAACCTTTGTGTCAACATTCCATTTTACTTCTTTGTCCCCACAACAAAGGGGAGGATGCGCTTCAAGAGATGACTGAGTTGGAAATCACAGCTCTGATGAGTGAGCTTGCCGCTCTCATACCGTCTCATCTCTTTGGAATGATCCTGTTGCTCCGAGATATGGGTTCCACTGACAAGGAAGTCAAGGCCAGGAGCCATTTCATAGAGGAGAATATCACTTGTATTGCTTTGTATGCTTTGTATCTGTAGGAGTGTTGTGGAAGTTTGAGAGAATGCATTGGATGGGAAAAAACTTGGAACTCGATGTGGGAAAAAACTTGGAACTCGATGTGGGAAAAAACTTGGAACTCGATGTGGGAAAAAACTTGGAACTCGATGTGGGGGAAACTTGGAACTTGATGTGGGAAAAAACTTGGAACTTGATGTGGGAAAAAACTTGGAACTCGATGTGGGAAAAAAGCTTGGAACTCGACGTGGGAAAAAAGCTTGGAACTCGATGTGGGGAGCAGGAGGGGTTATGCGTCTCGACGACGTTCCACCAACTGACGGATCACATGCTGACGGAGGCGTGGAACGATAAATCGTTTGAGCTGTTGCTCCGTGTTTGTACTCATTTGGGTGAAGAGAACATGCATACCTGGAGGAGTGCCTGTGCTGCGACTGCGAGTATCACGATGAATTCGTACCACACGTCCACGAGCTTTCAAGGGTTGCTCATGACCGGGAAGGGTGAACTTCATGGTGATCATTGAGCCAAAGGGAGCTGGTGTTTTGGTTGCTACAAAAATTCCACCTGGGCTCAGGTCTTTGCAGCTTCCAAAGAACACACGTCCTTTGTGTCCATAACGGACCATCATCTGAATCGCTAAGGGCAGGCGAACGTACTCTCTGCGGTCTAGATCTTTGGTTTCGCTCATCTCTCTTCCTCCGTTTGGTGATATTGGTAGGACCTATACAGGAAGACCTCTCATGATGTGGTAGACGTATGTGCCATCATGACAGGTCAATTCAGACTTCTTTTGAAATGGAATAGAATATGAATGGTGATTCATTCTTCCCCAAAAGGCAACACCAACATACAAGTTGAATCTATCTTTGTCAAGTGTTTTTCAATGTTTTTTTATACTTTCTGGGTGTGACTTAGGAAGAGCGTTTGGGGAAGGCGAAGAAGCGGAGTCCAAGACACAGGAGAAAGACAAGAGCCATTAGGTTGAAGGGGGTGGTGTTGGAAGGGGATTGCTGACAGCCGCAAGCGGTTTTGTTGTCGGGTGGTTCTGTTGTCTCTTTACAACCGTTTGTGACGGGGTATATCAAGCACAGAGCTTTGATGTCATCGCTGTGTAGATCACGTTTTTTGGTTTCTCCTGGAAGGCCGGATGTAAACATAGTGCTGGCTCGAACGGTGGAGTGATCCAGGCCGATCACATGCCCTACCTCGTGTGTGACTACATTTTGTAGATCCATGGTTGGCTTTCCATTTCGGGGGGCTCCATCGAGGCTAAATGTAAAGTTTTGGCTATTGAGTTCCATGTCGTAGGCGACAACTTGGCCGGTATCTTCGATAAAAATATTGCTCGTGATGGCCACAGCTTGTGAAGGGTGTGGGCTCCACTTTTTGGGTTGGAACAGGATGATATTCTGGTTGCTGGCCGGAGACTTTTGGTCATAGCCTAGGACTTTGCTGTTGGTGAGCCCTCCATCCTTGAAGCGCAAACAGGTACAGGTGGGGGTACTCCATGTCGCAAAGGACGCGCGTATCGTTGCGTAGACCCGGTTGGCATCGAGTCCAGCGGGGACATCTCTGTTGATGTGAAAAGGGATATTGTTGTCATTCCAAAACAGGACTTTTCCTTTGGGGGTGACTGTTCGAAGGTAGGCATACGCTGGAGAGGGCAGGACATTCAAATAAATCACAACAAAAGAAAACCAAACCAATCGCTTCATCCAACAATCCCATCGATATGCAGTCACAATAGTAAACCTTTCACATTCTCTTCGTCTGTGAGGATAACCGACCCCAATCTTGTGTGCAAGACTGCTTGATTTTCCCCGGCATCTACTATAATACGGCGAAAGGCAAGCCAGCGTTACAATAGAGGCTGCACTGAGGAGCACAGTATGGATGAGTTAATTCTGCGAGATTTATTGGATGGTGTGGGGACAGGTCGTGTGTCTGTGGATGATGCTCTTCAACGTCTGAAGACCTTACCTTATGATATTACGGGGGATGCACGGCTTGATCGCCATCGAGCGTTGCGTCGGGGTTTTCCTGAAGTCATTCTGGGGGAGGGCAAAACATCGGAGCAGGTGGCCACCCTTCTTGCTCAACTTCATCGGGATCATCGAATTGTTCTCTGCACCCGTGCTAATTCGGAGCAAGTCGCTGCGGCTCGAAAAATAACACCCCATTGTTACTACGATCCTTTGGCTCGTGTGTTGTTTTGTGCCCCTCCAACCCTTCAGGATCGCGGTCGTGGCACCATCTGTGTTGTTTCTGCGGGAACAGCTGACCTCCGGGTTGCCCGAGAGGCTCTGTGGACTGCGGCTTTAATGGGGAACCGAGTCGAGCTGGTCCAAGATGTAGGAATTGCCGGACTGCAACGTTTGCTCGGGGTCTTGGATCAGATTCGCGCTGCAGAAGTTGTGATTGTGATTGCAGGCATGGAGGGCGCCCTCCCTTCGGTGCTTGGCGGCCTCTGTGACCGTCCGATCATCGCCGTCCCTGTGAGTGTTGGCTACGGCAGTGGGAGAGGTGGATGGCCCGCTCTGTTGGCGATGCTCAATAGCTGTGTGTCCGGTATCACTGTGGTTAATATCGATAACGGCTTTGGAGCGGGATACGCTGCCTCTCTGATCAATCGCAACCAAACACATCCCCATGAATCCTCCGAGTTTGCCCTGGAGTCATTACCGATGTTTTCCAATCTTATCCAAGGAGAAGGTGCAAGGATGGAACAATCATGAACTGGCTATACATCGACAGCATCGCTGGCATTAGTGGTGATATGATGCTGGGCGCATTAGTCGACCTGGGGGTTCCTCCCTCTTTTTTAAGAGAGCAACTTCTGCGGTTGCCCATCTCTTCTTACTCTCTCAAAACATACCGCACCATGGTCGGTGTGCTGGATGCTGTGAAGGTGGATGTCATCCTTCCTCATGACGAACCCAATCTCCCCGAACAAACTCACGAACACAGTCATAGCCATGACCACTCTCATAGCCACGAGTACTCTCATCGCCACGAGCACTCTCATAGCCACGAGCACTCTCATAGCCACGAGCACTCTCATAGCCACGAGCACTCTCATGGTCACAGTCACAGTCACTCTCACTCTCACTCTCACTCTCATGGTCACAGTCATGAGCACAATTTGTACAAGGACATTCGCACACTGATTGCGGAGAGCACATTATCGGATGGTGTGAAGGAGAGGGCGTTGGCTATTTTTGCCAAGCTAGCCATTGCTGAGGCTGGGGTTCATGGTATGGAAGTGGACGATGTGGCATTTCATGAGGTTGGTGCTGTGGATTCCATTGTTGATATCGTTGGATGTGCGATTGGTTTGGAATATCTTAAGGTCGGGCACATCGTTTGTTCACCTCTTCCACTTGGGCGTGGGTTTGTCCGTTGCCAGCACGGTTTGATTCCAGTGCCCGTCCCTGCGACACTTGAGCTTTTGGAAGGTATTCCTGTTGTGGGTACGGAGATTGAGGAAGAATTAGTGACACCGACTGGCGCGGCGATTGTGTCTGCGCTCTGTGATTCGTTTGGCTCATATCCAAGCTTTCTTGTGGAGCGTGTGGGGTATGGTGCAGGAACGCGACATTTGCAGGAGCGTCCGAACCTTTTGCGGTTGGTCTTGGGGCGCTCACGTCAGTCGGATGAGCCACCCACAACGTTGTTGCAAGTGGAATGCAATATCGACGATATGACGCCAGAGCAAGTGGGGTTTGCTTTGGAGCAACTTCGCGATGCTGGAGCACTGGATGTCTGGTTGTCTTCTCTCTCGATGAAAAAAGGTCGGCCTGGTCAGCTTTTGGCTTTGTTGTGTGAGCAACACCAGTTGTCTCTGATGGAGCAGATCCTATTCCAACAAACTTCGACCTTTGGCTTTCGATACTTTCCTGTGCAACGCTGTGTTCTACAGCGCGAATTTTATCCTGTTGTGACAGCCTTTGGTACGGTGACTGTGAAGGTCGGTTTTCGAGGGGAGAAGGTTTGTCAGATCTCTCCAGAGTTCGAGGACTGCCGTCGTTTGGCACAACATCAAGGTGTGGCATTGGCCGATGTTTATGCAGCGGCTCTCGAAGCCTGGACTTCGTCGGAAGCCCATCGTTCTTTGCAGGAGGTGGACGACGGGAAGTCGACCGAGGCTTCTTGACAATGATGGGTGAGTGGGCACAACATAGACGATCTTCACGGGCCGATGGTAGGATGGAGGCTTCTTATCTTATCCCAGCGAATGGGGGGCTTGTTGAAGTACCCGTTGTAGAGTTTCGTGGATTTCTTTCCCAGCAGTCTGCATTGGGTGATGAAGGCACTATGGAAATCTGGTAATGAATCAAGAGCTAATTGAAAAATTGATGCAGGATCTGGAGAGTGAATGGTCCGACAATGTGCGCAGTGCTGCACATGCTCTGGCTTCTCTTGGACAGCCTGCATTGGGGCCTTTGCTGAAGGCTTTTGAGCAAGAGAATGAAGCCCTTCGCTGCCACGCAGCGATCGTACTCAAACAGATGCAACCCCACGATATCATCCCCATCCTTTTGGAACTGCTTGAGTCTGAGCGCACCTTGCCCCACAGCAAGCTGCTTTTGGTTGATGTTCTGATCCATCTTTTGGAAGAGGGATGCACAGATTCCTCCATTCTCTCGACTCTGCTCCATCTCTCTCGTGAGCCTCAGGAGGATCTGCGTCTTCTTGTTGCTCAGGCTTTGGGGCGATGTGATCCTTCGCGAGGTGTGCCTTTGCTGCGACAGATGCTCCCCCATTCGAGCCATGCTGTTGTTGAGGAAATACAACATCAGTTGTCGTTGCATCCGGTGTATACGGAAGATGAGATCCCACTATGGGATACGACATCGTACGAAGCAGCGGCTCGGTTACGAGTTCGCAACGGTCTCTCGGAGTCCCGTCGTGATGCGATAGAAACCATGTTGGAGCGTGGAGATGACGCAACAGCAGAGTTGCTTCCTTTGTTGCAGGATGCTGGTGAGCAAACTTTGGAAGAGATGTCACCGATCTTGCGGACTCTCGGATCAGGTATGGTCTTTCAACCCATTACCGATATTATCGATGACCAAGAAAACCCTCCAAGTCGCCGATTGGCTGCTTTGCAAGCGATTCGACTGGTTCAGAGCGGATCACAAGAACTCAAACCCGTTTTTACTCGGCTGCTGACTGAAGAATCTCCTGACCTTCGGCTGCGTGCTCTGGAAGGTTTGTTGGGTATTCCAGAGTACAAGGAAGCCTCGGAAGAACGAGGGAAATTATGGGGGAACCTGGGCTCGTTATTGTGCCATGAGAGTGACGATATTCGCTACCGAGCTGCCGCCTTGTTGGCGGATGAAGTGATGCCTTTTGACCAAACGGTCTTGCGATTTCTGCTCGATGCTCTTCACCGCTTTCCGAGCGATCGTGGTCGTGTTTATTTGATGCGTGCTCTGGCTCGGTTGATGGAGGGATTTCCCAGCATTCAGTTCCTATTGCCCGAGCTTCTCGACTTTGTTGGAGCTTCGCGAGGGGAATCCTTAACGGTTGGTCTTACGATACTGGATAAGTTTGTTCCGGTTAAACCGTCTCCCTTGATCAGTGACGTGTTGTTGTGCCTCATTCCAGAGTGCGATGTCGCAGATACCGTGTCTGCTTTGCTGTCCTTGCTAGAGCGTGTGCTGCCTAGGAATTACACTTCAGCAACAGAGGTCATTTGCTCGTTGGAGAAGCGGTTCCCCGGTCAGCCTCTTTGGGAGCCTGCGCTTCGATTGTGCGGTCGGATCTGTGACCATCATTCCATTGATACTTTGATCCGTTGGGCTCAACGTGAATCGTCACCTTACGAGCATCTCGAACGATTTCGGATCGTCGCCAATGAAGTTCTTGCGTCTCTTCACGGAACATTGAGAGAAGTTTGGCAGGGTGCGGATGGTCGTTATCATCACCGACCTGCGGCTGTTTGTCATTGTGGTGGTCGTCTGATCTGGCAGAGCCAAAATGGGCGAGAGGAACTGCGCTGCCGTGAATGTGATGCAGAGTATCTTCCCGGGCACGGCGGTGTCTTTCAGGCATTGGCTGATATCACGACGCCGCTTTGTGCTTGTCCTACCTGCCGACGTAAAAATATGCTGGCACAGATGCCTGACGGTACATTGATCTGTCCTGCCAGTGGGGAGTTATACTCGCCACGTTTTGACACAAAAGATTTGTTGCGGGTGAATGGGCTAGAGCATGGAGTGTGCAAATGCTGTCATCCTCCACAGCCTCTCGAAGCAAACAATGATCGCATCCTCTGTATTCAAACCAAACGAAGCCCTGAAGAAGTGGACGCCAGTGACGCGTTGCCTGTGATCGAAACCCTGGACCTACCGTCCTTTCAGCTTCCTGTTCGGCACAATCCAACACAGCAGCCCACCCCCACCTCTGCTCCCTCCATGCGTGTCTTGCAACTTCGCAAGAATATTATGCCTGAACTCGCCGTCGAAGACGAAGAGTAATCCTTTCCTTCGTTTCGCCTTCTGCAACCATGAAGAAATCGGGTTAGGGCTTGTTGTTTTTGGAGCTTTGATGGACTCTTCCCGCTTTCCAGAGTTCTTCTTTTGCTGTGCGAAGTAAGGTATTGGGGTTGGCAGCCCCGAAGATCATACGACCATCCATGATGATGGTAGGAACAGCGCGAATGCGAAGACGGCGACCGTGATGTTGGTTGATACGAACACGACGACGGTAGCTGTTGCGGTCTAGCTCTCCTGAGATCCAGCGGGCGTCCATGCCAGCTTTGCGAGCCAGAGCTAGCAGGTCACCGGAAAAAATACGGCTTTGCTCTCGGAACAGGATATCGTAGAGCTTCCAAAATTTACGTTGGTCTTGTGCGGCGGCAGCGAGTTCGGCTGAGCGATAGCTCTCTCTATGAACGCCGATGGGGAAGTATTTAAAGTAGAATCGAAGTTGGTTGGGGTATCGTTGTAGGAGCTTGTGCAGGGAAAAGTAAGCCTTGCGACAGGGGCGACATGTGAAGTCGGAGAATTCAACAATCTGGATAGCGGCGTCACCGGGGCCGCGTGTTGGGATGGCTTCGAGAAATTCAAAGGGAACATGGATGTATCGGCGTTTTTTGATGGCGTGTGGTGTGTGGTGAGGGGCTTTGAGCTTCTGTCCATGTTGAGTCCATTTGCGGTAGATGTGTTGAGGAGAGATCCCTTGGCCAATCATATGAAAGGCACGCGCACGTGCCCACGCGAATGCTCTGTAGACACGTTCTTCTGTGTAAGGCGGCTCCAACAAGGCTCCATTCACAAAGAGACGACTTTGGCTCGCCTGTTGGATGGCTCGATTCCATCGCATATCCCGATCCAATAGCATCTTGTAGGGAGCGTAGAGGAGTTTGAGTTCAAAGGCTTGCGGATCAGCCCCACTTTGGGCCGCCATTTGCAATAAGGCTTGGTGAGAGTATCTTTCTGTTTTGCGATAGAACTGTTTGAGGTAAGACCAAAAAATCCCCGAACGATAGCTTGCGTAGAGTGCTCGTGAGTACCAGTACCCGCGATCCGATTCAAGGGATGGGTTAAACCGAACGGTCCATCGAAGCATTCCGGGGAATTTCTTCCATATCTTGTCGCGCAGAAGGTTGATTTGTCGGGATTGTGAAGACAGTGGGTTGAGTAGTTCTACGATCTGAAGTGGAGCATAGCGGGGACCACGCACGGGACTCAATACAGATTGTGCTGAAAAATTATATTGTCTCGCAAAGGGGCTTTGCGACTGCTTTGCTTTGGTGGCTAGGGGGGGTTGGTGTTGAGGTGAGCTTCGCTTGAGGTGGGTTGGGCAGCCTGAAAAGAGCAGAGAAGACAGAGCCAGAAGAAGCAGGGATGATGCTACCCCTTTCCGAAAGAACATTGTGTTATCCATTCATCGACACCCGATGGTTTGGGAAATACCGTTGCGTATGCGATCCATTCGACATATAGTCTAGTTTTTCCGAAGCGGAGGTGCAAGTCCACCTCCTGTGACTTGTATAATTTTTGTGTAGAAGGGGCAAAAGAGAATGTCGCAACAGACCTGGGAAGGTCGTCACTTTGCCGTATGGGGTTTGGGCAAGCAAGGACAGGCAGCCGTTCAGTACTTGGCCCGTCGTGGGGCACGCCTTACGGTGCTTGATCGTGGCACCGCCGACGCACACCAAGCTACCTTGCAGCTCTTTCAAGAGTGGGCTGACAAGATCACGTATCTATGGGGTGGAGAGCTTCCCAAAACGTGGGTTGGGATGGAGTCGATCTTGTTAAGTCCCGGTGTCCCCTTTGACTTGAAACCTCTTCTTGTGGCTCGCGCCGCAGGTGTGCCCATGGTTGCGACATTGGACTTTGCGGCACGTCAAACTGATGTTCCGATGGTGGCTGTGACAGGCTCGGCAGGCAAAAGTACAACGGTCTCGTTGCTTGGAGCGATGCTCGAAGGCTCCACTCTTCCTTCGTTTGTAGGAGGAAACCTTGGGACTCCTCTCTTGGCGTGGTTGGACCGAGAGACTTCGGCAGATCGACTTGTGATTGAATGCTCCAGTTTTCAACTGGAGGCTTCTACCAGTTTGCGACCTATCGTTGCGGTGCTCACAAACCTGGGAGAGAATCATCTGGATCGACACGGTACGATGGAACATTACGCGGCTTCCAAGGCTCAGTTGTTTCGACACCTTGACTCCAGCGCATGGATTGTGGCTCGGGCGAATGACGCTTGGGTGGAGCAGGTGATTCACGGCTCCCCTGGTCGAGTTGTACTGTTTTATCCAGACGGTGAAGCTTCGGAAGGTGCGATGACGATTGGCCGGGACTTGGTTTTGCGTCATCCCTCTTGGGGAGAAGAACGAATCCCCTGGACCGCACTCCATCTGCGTGGACTTCACAACCGCGAAAATGCAATGGCGGCAGCGCTGGCGGCCCGACTGGCTGGAGCCTCACGAGAGGGGATTCTCAAAGGGCTAGAGAGCTTTCATGGCCTACCACACCGGCTTGAAGATGTTGGTGTGCTGAATGGTGTGAGGTATTACAACGACTCAAAGGCAACCACTCCCGATGCGGCTGTACGTTCGATACAGGCCTTTTCTCTGACAAGAGAGCCTGTTCATGCTCTCTTGGGCGGGCGCTCCAAAGGCAATCGATTTGACGCATTAAACCAGGACCTTGGCGCAAACGTGAAAAGGTTCTATCTTTTTGGGGAGGCGGCTGCTACAATCGCGGAAGATCTCCAGACACAGGTTCCTTGGTCTATTTATTCACACATGGAAGACGCCCTTGTGGCGGCACATGAGAATGCTTTGGCAGGAGACGTTGTGTTGTTGAGTCCAGCATGTGCTTCGTTTGATCAGTATCTCAATTTTGAAGAACGCGGGGATTGTTTTCGCGATTGGGTCCTACAACGATACGAGAGGGGTCATGTCTGAAGTGACAACGCAAAAGCAAGAGTTGCGCTGTCCGGGATGCAATCGTGCCCACAAAGAAGACGGACGGTTTTGCCCGCTGTGTGGCTACAATCTATCGGGGCTGATGGAGGCCCGACAAAGCAACTCTCTGATAGGTCAGGTGATCGCTGATCGCTATCGCGTTCGCAAAGCGGTGGGGCGTGGTGGCATGGGGATCGTCTATCAGGTGGAGCATATCCTGATGGGCAAAGTCATGGCCATGAAGGTCCTGCACCCCAAATGGAAGTCTGGCTCTCACCAAGCGAAGCGCTTTCAACAGGAAATTCGAGTGGTCTCGCGGCTCTCTCACGTCAACACTGTCTCTGTGTTTGACTGTGGTGAGACCAAAGAGGGCAGCTTGTACATTGTGATGGAGTATCTGGGAGGGCACGACCTGGAGTGGCTGATTCAGCGTGAAACAGCCTTGCCTGCCGTACGAACTGCTCATATCGCAAAACAGGTTTGCTCTTCACTGACCGAAGCGCATACCCGAGGCATTATTCACCGCGATATTAAACCCGCCAATATCTTTCTTTTGCATGAGCAGGAGTCGGACTTTGTTAAAGTTCTCGACTTCGGAATTGCCAAGTTAATCGAGCCCGGGAAAGAGAACTTCACCGAAGCTGGCTTAATTGTGGGCACTCCTTATTACATGTCCCCCGAACAAGCCCAGGGGAGCAACTCTTTAGGGGAGGCAACAGACATCTACAGTCTTGGTGTTGTGATGTATGAGATGGTCACAGGACAGCTGCCTTTTCAAGGCCAGACGGTGGGTGATTTTATCGAAGCCCATCTTCGCCAGCAGCCCAAGCTACCTTCACAGATATCAGAGTCACAAGAGATCGATCTGGAACTGGAAGGCATCATTATGCGGGCCATGCAAAAGGAACCCCAGCAGCGTTTCGGCTCTATTGCAGACATGAAGTCCGCGCTGATCGGCTATCTCGAACGTGAGACACAACGTCGTGTGGCTTCCTCTCCTCTTTCTGCGGAGATGGCCTGCGAACAGCTCGGTATTGGGGTACTGACGACTCTGGATGTTCCCAGCTTCTCGAGTTCTTCTCCTGAAACAGAGCAGTTTCAACGTGAGACCCTCTCCACCCCGCCTCCGCCCTCCATCCCTCCACCCGTGGAGGGGACCTCTCGTCACCTGCGGGTTACTGTTGATAAAGCACCCAAAGGTAAAAAACCCAAAAAACGGCCTCAAAGAACTCCTTCGGTGGGTGGAATTCAAGTGGAGGGAGATCGGGCCGACATTGCCAGACATCCTTTGGTTTGGAAGGACAGCTTTGATGAGGCTGTTCCTGCCGAATT
>JALTMC010000336.1:3730-5482 GCA_027005175.1 Myxococcales bacterium | reverse complement strand
AAACATTTCAATGAGTTAGCCAGCAAGCTCTTGGTGGAGTTTCGCAATTTTGGGCCAAACTTAAAATAGAGTGCTAATGATTTCAACCAGTTACATAAGGTGGACCGGCGGTTCGAACCACGTGGGCTATCGAGCTTGAGGGCTCTCTTGCTCTCCACGGATCAATTTTCCTGGTAGCACATGGGTTGGCTCACCATCTTTGAAAATCACCTGACCACTCTTGATGGTGTATTTGTACCCTTCCGCTTTCTGCAACAGGCGACGGCCTCCTGCTGGCAAGTCATAGACGATCTTTACAGGGCCTAGTTGTAAGTTCTCGTAGTCGATAATGTTGATGTCTGCTAGGTAGCCCGGAGCCAACACACCACGATCACGGATACCGTAAAAGTCGGCCGTTTGCTTGGTTTGGCGATGGACAATATACTCCAGAGGGAATTTCTCGCCACGGGTGCGGTCGCGAGTCCAGTGGGTCAACATGAAGGTGGGCATACCTGCGTCACAGATCGCTCCACAGTGTGCCCCACCATCGCTTAATCCCATGAAGGTTCGATGGTGTGAGTGCATCGTATAGAGGGCATCAAGGCTGTTGTCGGTGTAGTTGAACAAGGGGAAGTAGATGCTTCCTTCACCGTCATTCTCCATCAACATATCCCACGCGATTTCCTGGGGGCGCCGACCGGAGCGTTCAGCCATCGCAGCAATGCTCTCTGACAAGTCTGGCTCGTAGGATGATCCACTTTTCATCGGGAACATCTTATGGAAAGAGCTTGTTATAAAGTTGGCAAACTCCCACAGCTCCAGCGGCTTCTCTGCCATCAACTTTTCTTTGAAGGCCGGGTCCATCAAGATCTTTTTCTTCTCTTCCCAGGGTTCATGCATGATCTCTAGCAAGCTAGAATAAGACGCAAAAGGATGCGCCGTCCCTTGCCAAGTCATTACAATCCCAATGGCTCGACCTGCACACTGACCATATACAGGGATATCGTCGGCGGCTGCTGCATCCAACATCTCCAACAGATGTCTCCAAAGTTCGGGAGCTTGGTCTGTTTGTGACAAGTTGAACACCACAGGTCGCTGGATGTCTTGAGCCATCTCACGCATCCACAGGAACTCTTCCGGAACTTTCATATGCTCGCTGGCACACTCAAAAACACCCTTGCCCGTATTTTTTAATGCTTGTCCAATGCCGAGAATTTCATCTTTTTTTGCATTGGTTCCCGCTACCAAAACACCGCGACCTGTGAGGTGCAATGATGTGCGTGATGTCGAAAATCCGAGTGCTCCTGCCTCCAAGCCTTCTTCCACGATCTCACGCATCTGCTCGATCTCTTCAGGGCTTGCATCTTCCTGTTCGGAGCGATCCAAGCCCATCACCCAACCGCGTACAGCGCTGTGAGGTACTTGTACCGCGAAGTCGATGGCGTGATCGCGCCTGTCCAATGCATCCATATATTCCGGAAATGTCTCCCAGTCCCACTGAATCCCTTCGGCCAATGCTGAACCTGGAATATCTTCCACACCCTCCATGACCTCAATCAACCACTCGCGATCTTTCTCTCGACAAGGTGCAAAACCAACACCGCAATTCCCCATAACCACAGTGGTTACACCATGACCACTCGATGGCGTAAGGTAGGGGTCCCAGGTGACTTGACCGTCAAAGTGGGTGTGCATATCAACCCAACCTGGTGTGACCAACTGACCTGTCGCATCGATCTCTTCCTTTCCCGGCCCCAAACCCTGACCCACAGC
>JALTMC010000336.1:0-3720 GCA_027005175.1 Myxococcales bacterium | reverse complement strand
GTAGGCGACTCGCCCCCCGCCGAGGACCTGGACCCGGTGGAGCACGCCACCTGGACCAACGTGTCGACCCTCCTGCTCTCCCTGCCCCAAACCCTCACCCACAGCCACAATCTTATTGCCTTCTACCGCAATATCCGCCTCAAAAGCCTCTGCTCCTGTTCCATCGACTACCTTTCCATTCCGAATGACCAGATCATACATCGCTCTGTTTCCTCTGCTGCCAAGAGTTTCTTCTTCTCTGTATCCAACATACCATACTTTTAAAAGTGAATAGTGTTCACATTGTGCAATGTTTGATTTGTATTGTCAAATTGAAAGTGAGGAGTGCTTTCCTTTTCTTGGGAAGGCTTGTTTCTTTCTCAAGTCTTTGGGGGGATCTTCCGTTACTAACTACCAGCAATGTTGTTTGGAACCCAAGCCCAGTTGTGAGTGTTCAATGGCTTCTCTTGTACTTCCCGCATACCATGAATTTGACCTGGATGATCTGCTTCTTTCTGATTCGTTGGTGGCTATTTCAGCTGTTTTTGATGCTGTGGAGTCAGCGTCATCACAGACATTAACAAAAGTCGCGAAGGACGAAGCGGGAATTTTTGCGATCTTAGAGGTCTTGATGTGCTCCCCTCTTGTTGTTTGGATCGATATCAATGAGACATCTATCTTTCTCAAGAATCAAATGCCCTGGCATATTCAGGGTGGGACACTGAATCTATCTCCTCTGTGGAATTATTTACAAAAACTTCCAGGCATTCCAGAAGACGCAGTGCTTGCCTATTTGGACGAGCTGTCTCAGCATGAGCTTCCCTGGCGACTTCGAATGCCATGGGATTCGGAAGAACGCGTTCAGGAGCCCATGGAGCATGGTTGCTTTGGGAGCCCACGAATTGATGAGCCTGGTGAGTCGGAGATGGAGTCTCTCTTCTTTGATGACAGCCCTTTCCAAGACACCATGCAAGATCTGGATGCCGTCTTTGATGCTTCATGGGGTATGCCACAGATCGAAGACCCTGTGTCCAACCATGTGTGTGATGTTTCTATTATTGTTGGAGTGGTTGCCTCTTCCCCTTTGGCGATGTGGGTGAATATCGAAAGTTTTCAGCGTTTGCTCGACCGCCGCTTACCTGAGTATATCAAAGCTGGCATTCTCGATCTGGAGCCGATTTGGGATAATTTGTCTCGAATTCCAGGCGTCTCGACCGAGATCCTAGAGCATGTTTGTATCGAGCTTTCTCGGCAGGAGCTACCTTGGAAATTGTGTTTGCCGCACTCCTTGGAGTGCTTTGCTGAGTTACATTCTCAATCCGTGGTAAGCCGTCGCACCTTTGCGTCTTTGAATGTCTCTCACGAAGCTTTGTCTGTTGTTGCTCCTCATGCTCATCATGCTCATCAGTTCGAATCCAACACGGCTTCGACGGACGCAAGTCCTTGTATCACTGCACCGGGTCCTCACAAACTTGGAGCTACTGCGGTTTTTCCACAAGTTGGACATGAATCCATCGATATCCTCGATGAAATGGAACTCTTTGATGACGTTGAGGAGGATGAATCTGTTTCGCTCCATGCTTTCTTGGATGAACTTCCCGACGATGTATTGCAACAGCTAGAGCTTCTTCTCCAGGACCAGCCGAATGTAGGGGGGCTTGTCGCGACTCGGCCTACTCATGAAACCCCACGCCATCCGTTGGCAGAGGAGCGGTCTTTCACAAAGGTGAAGGCTGCAGATGTCTCTCTGAAGTCCAAGCCTCGAAAGTCTCGGAGACCTCGGTCTGAGGTCTCAACAAAGAAGTTCAAAGCTCCATGGACATGGGGTTTTCTGACAGGTCTCGGTCTGAGAGAGTTTACTCGCCGCAGTGGTTTGCTGCTTCTTCTCTTCTGTCTCCTATGTCTGACCTTTTGGCTCAAGGCTGTTACCGCTCGCACTTTTCAAAATTCAACAACTCAACAGACGCAACGCTCTCTGCTTTTCCGAAAGGTCTTTCGAACGATCAAAGTCTCTCCAACAGTCGAGCCTGCATCGCGCCCAAAAAAGAAATCGCAACCATCCGAAAAAGAGCTTGAGTCTTCTGAGGACTAATTCTATCCAAACATGATATGGGTTGGTTTCTTCTGAGGGCTGGCTCTATCCAAACATGGTGTGGGTTGGTTTCTTCTGAGGGCTGGCTCTATCCAAACATGGTGTGGGTTGAGGTTTTCCTTGCGACGATAGACGTTGAGGTCAGGTACTTTCAGGCTCTTCTGCTCTTTGCGCAAGGGGTGTCTTACATTTCATGCCATCAGAGGCCAAGAGCCATTTTTCCGATTCGTTCTTGCTCTTTGCGCGAGGAGTGTCTTGCATTTCACGGACTAACGCGCTATCCCATAAGGTGAATGTCTGTTCATTTGATACAAATGAAAGTTCGATTGTTCCATGAAATGCAAGAAGCAGGAGAGAGCATGACCCGGGAAGCTTACATCTTTGAAGCCATCCGTACGCCGCGTGGTAGGGGGAAGAAGAGTGGTTCTTTGCATGAGGTCAGGCCCATTGAGTTGGTGGTGACCTTGATGAGGGAGATGCAACAACGTCAAGATTTGGATACTTCGCAGGTTGATGATGTTGTCTTGGGTTGCGTTACTCCCATTGGTGATCAGGGTGCAGACATCGCAAAGACTGCTGCTTTGTATGCGAATTGGGATGTGGATGTACCTGGTTTGCAAGTGAATCGTTTTTGTGCATCTGGCCTTGAGACGGTGAATCTCGCAGCGATGAAGGTTCGCTCTGGCTGGGAGGAGCTTGTTGTTGCTGGTGGTGTGGAGTCGATGTCTCGAATTCCAATGGGGTCAGATGGTGGTGCTTGGGCCTTGGATCCTGCGGTTAACTCCTCCACCGACTTTGTGCCACAGGGGGTTGGGGCTGATCTGATTGCGACATTAGAAGGATTTAGCCGCGACGATGTTGATCGTTTTGGTGTGCGTTCTCAGGAACGGGCCACGGCTGCCTGGGAGAAAGGTTACTTCTCCTCGGTGATCCCAGTCAAGGACCAGAATGGGCTCACCCTTTTGGAGCGTGATGAGCATATTCGCCCTGGAACGACTGTTGAGAGTCTGGCGAAACTCAATCCATCTTTTGCCATGATGGGGAAGCTGGGCTTTGATGCTGTGGCATTGCAAAAGTATCCTGAGGTTGATGCGATTCATCATGTGCATCATGCGGGTAACTCATCGGGAATTGTTGATGGTGCAGCACTCGTGTTGGTGGGTTCCAAGGAGAAGGGGAAAGCTCTTGGTTTGAAACCACGTGCAAGGATTCGAGCGGCATCCCTGGTTGGCACAGAGCCCACGATTATGCTGACAGGTCCTGGGCCAGCCACTCACAAAGCCCTCAAGCTGGCTGGAATGACCATTAAAGATATCGATCTGATGGAAGTCAACGAAGCATTTGCGGCTGTTGTGATGCGATTCCTTCGCGATGTCGGGATTGAAGATGATTTTGAAAACAAAGTGAACGTTAACGGTGGGGCCATCGCGATGGGGCACCCTCTCGGTGCAACGGGTGCGATGTTGTTGGGGACTCTACTCGACGAGCTAGAGCGAGCGGATCTCAACACAGGTCTCGTCACTTTGTGTGTCGGTGGTGGCATGGGAATCGCGACTATCATCGAACGAGTTTAGCCCGAATCATTGATGAGCATTGATAAGAAGAATATACCATGGAGGTCCTATGATCTTTCAATATAAAAAAGAGCA
>JALTMC010000335.1 GCA_027005175.1 Myxococcales bacterium | reverse complement strand
GTGCAAACTCACGGTCATAACATTCGACATTGAACTCAAAATTGAGTCGCAAGCTGCGTGGATCCCAGTTGGCGGAACCCATCATCACCCAAAGGTTGTCTACGATCATCAACTTTGTGTGGTCAAAGGGTGCCGGTGTTTGGTAAATGCGGCAACCTTTGGATAGGATGTAGGCAAAGTGGGCTTCGGAGGCCCACTGTACCAGAGTTAGATTGTTTTGGGAGGGGACAAGGATCTCTACATCGATGCCGCGCATTGCGGCCACATCAAGCATGTTCATGAGTACATTGTCGGGTAGAAAATAGGGGGTGATGATGTGGACAGAGTGTTCTGCGGTAGACAGGGCTCCCAAAATGGCCCAGCGAATGTGTTCAAAGTCTTCATCAGGGCCATCGCTTAGCCCTCGACAGGCGACATCGCCCACCTCTTGCAGCTCGGGGAACCAGAGCGAACCTTGGAGCGAGTTTCCTGTGACATAGGACCAGTCTTCACAAAATGTTTCTTGTAAGTGAGCTACCACGGGGCCTTCCAGTTTAAAGTGTAGGTCTTGGACAGGATGCTTGGGCTTCGACAAGAGCTGGTGTCCTGCTCGAATATTCATGCCTCCTGTAAATCCAATACGTCCATCCACGACAAGGATCTTTCGGTGATTTCGAAGGTTTGCATAGGCCAAACGCAGTGGAAGGCGGGTTGGCATAAAGACTGCGGCGTCCAGACCTTCTTGAAGCATCTGGTGATGAATGGGAGGAAACGAGTAGCGTGCCCCTACTGCGTCTATCAATATTCTGACTTCAACACCTCTGCTTTGCGCTTGCAACAGAGCCTGGCGAAACTCTTTCCCGATCGCGTCATCGTCAAAAATATAGGTACACAGGCTGATGGATGTTTGGGCTTTGATGATGGCATCTAGCATCTCGGGGTATGCCGTATCACCCTGAACCAGGGGAGTGATGCGGTTACCTGGAGTCAAGGCACGACGCGACACTTTGTTGACCAGCCGGAAGAGGGGAAGGAGCCCCTGGTTGCCTCCGAGATGGGCGGTTAGCTCTGTATCATGGAATAAGCGAGGGGCATGGGGAGACTCCAGTCGATCTCGATCGTGAAACAATGTGGTGGCTCGGCGTTGGACACGATTGATTCCAAACAAAAAGTAGAGAATGGAGCCAAGCAGTGGAACCAGTAGGATCACACCAATCCAACCGATCGCTCCCCGAACCTCTCGCTTGAACAAGACGGCGTGTGTTGCTGCTGAGAATGCCGAAACTCCAATGAGAAACAGAAGCAAAAGATACCAAAACTGCTCAAAGATATACAATAGAGGCTGGTAGATCTCATCGGTCGTTAGAAAATAAAGCCATATCATACGTGGGAGATTCCTTAGAGCGACGACGTGGTACTTTCACCCAATCGAACAAAAGTACTCAGCGAATGATCGTCTGCATCTGCTCAATAAACCGTTTAATTTCTTCGGGCTGCTCAGACTGAAAGGGTTGTTCTTCCCATTGTTTGAGGTGGATGTCCAGGTGAGGTTGACGGCCAAAGAGTGGCTGCGCCGTTTTTTGGACCTGGCAGATAATATCCACTGCATTGATCGGGCTTATCTCCAGAATGGATTGTGCTGCTTCGAGCTGTGACTGAACTTCTTCGAGCAGATCCTGATCATGCTGTTGTAGGATCTCACTTTGGTCCATCATCTGTAGTGATTCTAAATATTTGCTTAAACCTTCGGAAGCTTGCTTGATGCCTCTCATCGATGGAGCTTGTAGCTGTTGTACAAAGTTGACCAACTCCCAACGATTGGCGGGAGACAGGCAATTGAATGCTTTGTCTCCGATGAATCGGTTCAGTGTCTGATGGAGGGATGCGATATATACGCGACGTGACTCATCCGAGATGTCTTCTTTTTGAATCTCTTGGTTCAAGTCATTGGTGTCGTGGAGCAACTGAGTTGTTCCCTCTCTCGCAATTAAAGCTTGCTCCAAGGCATCTCGGTAACCGGGCAGAGAGGATGTGTCAAAGTCTTCAAGAAAGCAAGCAAAGATGGAAGAGACAAACGCGAAGATACCTTCTAGCAGGGTGGTGCGGCTGGCATCCAACTCTCGAATAACGAGACTGTAATTGGCCTCACGAAAAGCCTGCCGCAAGCGAGCTTCATGTTGTTGTATTTGTTCTCCCAGTGTCAAACCTAGCAACGCGAGATCTTGTGCGAGAGTATCAATACGAGTCTGAATGTCTGACTCGTCGATGTGATCAGTAAAGAAGTCAAAAGCTTCGTCGATCTCATTTTCCTGTACCCCTGCCAACTCATGGGAGGGACGACTTGGGGTAAGAGCGGCTTTGAATCGATCACTGCTGCTTAGTCCCTGGAGAGCAGGTTGGCTGGTGTGGCTCTCAAAATCACCAAAATCAAACTCACCTGAGTTCCAGGTTTCATCTTCTGGTAGAGCAACATCAAGTAGCCCTAGCTGCGCTTGTCGCTTGATCAGTTGGTGGGGGTATTGAAATATATCATTGCGGAGCAGTGTGATCATCAGATCAAGCTCACCGCTCTCTTCTTTCCCTGTGTTGTAGGCAGAATAACATTGGAAAATATGATCATTTAATTCTGCAAGCTTTTGAAGGGCAGGGAACGCGATACGCAACAAGTCGTGGAATAAGTGTCTCGTGTTCTCGTAGGGGATTGCCTCCAAAACAAGGCGAACGACGGGAGGAATGACCTCTTGGGGAGCGTCCTCATGTGAACTCTTTGACTGTTGTGGGGACCAATTCTTCCATTTCATGGATAACATCCAAGGTGCATCAACTTCTTTTTCTACTTTTTTGATAGTGGTCACAAGGGTCTTTTCCCTGTGAGGGAGTGTCCCAAACCCAATTTATGATCGGATCTGACCTTGACCATACGCTATATATTTGGTCGTGGTCAATTCTTCCAACCCCATGGGTCCGAAAGCGTGGAGGCGAGAGGTTGAAATTCCTATCTCTGCTCCCAAGCCAAGTTCAAAACCATCGTTGAAGCGAGTCGATGCATTGACGAGCACTAAGGAGGACAGCACTCGCTGTAAAAAAGATTGTGCATTCCCATAGTTATCTGTCACAATCGCTTCCGTATGCTGTGAACCATAGTGATGAATGTGGTCGATGGCCTCCTCCATGGAGTCGATGATACGCACAGCCAAGGTGAGATCAAGGTATTCTTCATACCAGTCTTCTTCTGTTGCGAGATCACAACCTAAAATATCGACGGTTTGGGGGCATCCCTTTAATGTCACTCCTTCGGCTTGCAATGCTTTGGCGACCTGGGGTAAAAAATCCGAGGCCACTTGTTTGTGGACAAGCATTGTCTCCATGGCATTGCAGACACCGGGGCGTTGTACTTTGGCGTTGACACAGATGGAGGTCGCCATATCCAAGTCAGCCTCTGCATCCACAAACACATGGCACACACCTTTGTAGTGCTTGAGCACAGGCATCCTTGCATTTTCTGCAACAAAGCGAATCAGGGCTTCTCCTCCACGAGGGATCATGACGTCGATCTGCTCTTCCAGCTTGAGTAAGTGGCTTACTGCAGTTCTGTCTGTGGTGTTGACGAGTTGCACAGCGTGGGAAGGGAGCCCTGCGGATTGCAGAGACTCTTGCAACAGTCCGGCGAGGCATTGGTTGGAGTGGAAAGCCTCTGAGCCTCCTCGCAAGATGACAGCATTTCCCGCTTTGACACAGAGAACAGCCGCCTCCACTGTCACATTGGGGCGAGATTCGTAGATGATACCAATGACACCCAAAGGAATCCTGACACGTCCCACTTGCAAGTTGTTGGGGCGTCGCCACATTCGGGTCACTTCACCGACTGGATCAGGCAGTGCAACTACATCGTGAAGACCTGCGATCAGAGCGTCAATGCGTTGTGGTGTTAATCGCAGACGATCGAGCTTGGCCCCCGATACACCGTTTAACTCCGCTGCATCTAAGTCTTTTTGGTTGGCTGAGGCGATCTCTTCTCGTGAGTCATTGAGGCGTTGTGCTAGATCTTGTAGTGCCTTGTCCTTTGTATCGCTACTCACACTCGCCAACTGGATTGAGGCCTGGCGTGCTTGGTCTCCCAACTCACGAATCGCTTGCTCCAAAGACATCGTTTTTCCTTTTCATTGGGGGTAAGGTTAGGGTCCGTCCAAAAAGAACCTATACCGTTTGCATCTCCGCTTTATCCACCCCGGATGCGTTCCACATCCTTGGAATAGCAAGCTATTTTCTCGTCGGAGAACCTTGCCAGGGCGGCGAATCGAAGCGCAAATCAACGACTTTCTTTTTGGACGGGCTTAGTTCTGGGGTAAAAACAAAGAACCCCATGATTCTCCTTGATACAGGCGCAGGAGGATCTCCTTTTGCCGACCATGAGCGATCAACAGTGGAATCCCTGTATGGGTGCACTTTTGGGCCGCCATCAATTTACTCTTCATGCCACCTGTACCCACTTGGCTCGTTGATTCCTCTACCATGGAAAATAGGCTTTCATCAATGGAAGATATCAGGGCGATCCGTTTCGCATTCGAATGGGTGTGTGGGTTGCTGTCATAGAGTCCATCGGTGTCTGTGAGAAGAATTGCCAGGTCTGCGCCCATTAAGTCCGCAAGAAGTACTGCCAATTGGTCGTTGTCACCGAACTTGATCTCATCCGTTGCTACGGTATCGTTTTCGTTGATAATAGGGACCACTCCCCATTCGAGCAAAGCCTCCAATGTGTGGCGAGCGTTGAGGTAGCGATGCTGATCCTTGATACCTTCGGCTGTCAGTAGGACTTGGGCTACATTCAGCTCGTGTTTGCCCAGGGCTTCTTCCCAGGCTCGCATTAAACGGCTTTGACCCACAGCGGCAGCCGCTTGTTTGTGAGGGATGGTTTGGGGAGGTTGTGGGTGCTTCAAACGCTTCCACCCTGCTGCAATGGCTCCCGATGAAACAATGACACAGGTGATCCCATGTTCACGTAGCTCGGCGATCTGATCACTGATTCGATGGATGTTGACACGATCAAGCCCACGATCACCTGTGAGAATTGCGCTACCCACTTTGACAATTAAGCGTCGGCAACGAGCAAATAGCTCCTGACGAATGGCGCAATGAGGACGCTGAGGGTGGGGCAAGGTCTCCACGGTCTTTGAGTATGTCATCAGAAAAAAACCTTTTATGTTGTAGGCGTGGAAACCCCTTCCCGATCGCGGGCCCGGCAGAATCTATAGGACAAAGTCCGGATTTTGCGGGGGTCGTTGACTGTAGTAAACAGCATGGGAAAGTTGTTGTAGGAAGGAGAGTGTGGGCACACCACGAAATCCCCCTATCTAAGAGGGATTTCGAATACAAGGGGGGTGACACAAGCCCGAGAGTCTAACCGCTCGGGCTTGGCATTTTTGGAGGGTGCGATCTTAGCGGGAGTAATATTCGATGACGAGCTGAACATCAATGGAGAAGGGCACCGCGTCGATACCGGGCAGGT
>JALTMC010000334.1:12230-19112 GCA_027005175.1 Myxococcales bacterium | reverse complement strand
TTGGACACTGTGGCCCGCTTTTACTACACTGCTCAAGCCTGCTCGCTCCAACACAGATCGAGCCTGCTCGCTCCAACACAGATCGAGCCTGCTCGCTCCAACACAGATCGAGCCTGCTCTATCGTTCTTGGAACAAATCGAATGCTTGAACACACCTTTTGTCACCTCCCTGGAATTGGCTCCAAATCAGAAGAACAACTGTGGTCACGTGGTATTTGTTCGTGGAGTGATTTACTGCAAGCCTCATCCTCCGAGATACCTTTGCGTCAAAAACGCTACAACAACGCAAAGGAAAGTGTTCGGCTCTCACAAAAGCATCTGGAAGCCGTGAATCCATCGTACTTCTACAAACATCTTCCCTCTCAAGAACACTGGCGTTTGTTTCCGAATTTTCGCGATGAGATCGCCTACCTTGACATCGAAACGGACGGAAGAAGTGCAGAGGACGGCATAATTACTACGATCGCGCTCTATGATGGTAACAGCATTCACACCTATGTCCACGGACAAAATCTCGATGAATTTGCAAAAGACATCTATCGCTACCAAGTTCTTGTCACATTCAACGGCAAATGTTTTGATATCCCCTTTATCGAGCGTTTCTTCAAACTCACACTCCATCATGCACACATCGACTTGCGCTATGTATTAAGTAGCCTCGGCTACAAAGGAGGACTTAAAAAGTGTGAAGAGGTGCTCGGAATAGAGCGCGACGAACTCAAAGGTGTTGATGGATTCTTTGCTGTCTTGTTGTGGAACGAGTTTACCCGCCGTCGCAACGAAAAAGCCTTGGAGACATTACTCGCCTACAATGTGGCTGATACCATCAATCTCGAAAAACTGATGATCATCGCCTTCAACCAAAAACTTAACAACATGCCTCTGTTGCCCTTTGACTACCTCTCACCTCCCATTCCCCCCCTCTCTCCTTATCTCCCCGACCCCGCAACCATAAAACGATTACTGCCCATGGCCAACCAAGAAAATAGGTTCTCATCATTCTTCTAAGCTTCTCACCACCTCTGATCTGCTTAATGATCGCCACGCAGCATACTTCAAATAGATAAGCCTTGATCTATATCAAGCCTACACTTGCTCAAATGAGCACACCAAGTTCAAAAATTCTTGATAGTCACAACAGACAATATTGTCTAATGAGGTTGCCTCCACAAAAGAATTCTGGTAGTCTTGCCCGAGAAGAAAGAGCGAGAAGCTTGAACCGAAACAGAAAGAGAGAAAGTTAAGATGAAGAAGCAGTGGTATTTTGGCATGATCGTAGGTGTGGTGTGTATGGGTCTGTCCTTGGTGGGTGGTTCCTTATCGAGTGTTGGCGTTAACGCTGCATACGCGGGGAAAAGCAAGGCCTCGAAGAAAGCCTCGAAGAAAGTCAAAAAGAAAGTCAGTGCGGCAGTTCTCAAGTTGGGAAAAAAGACATATGGGCAGCTATGTGCACTGTGTCATGGTGCAAAAGGACATGGAGATGGTCCGGGGGCCAAAGGCCTTAAGATTAAGCCGACTGCTTATGGCAAAGGAGTCTTCCGATATGGTGGTAGCTTTAAGCAAATTATGAAAAGCATCACCAAAGGGATCCTCAAAAACGGTATGGCATCGTATGGTTGGATGCCCATGAAGAAGCGAGTCGCCCTGGTTCATTACATCCAATTCTTGAGCCGACAAGGCAAAAAGAAGTAATAAATGGACATAGCATTCCCCCTATTCCTTGTTTTGGTTGCTGCTCCGATGGGCTGTTGTTGATGTGCCGAAGGCTTTTACTCTTGGCACTAAGTGGGCAGCAAAGAGAAGCAAGGCAACAAACTCCAAAAGGCGAGCCAGAGGTAGCCATTCCGGGCCGAACCAGATCATACTTCCACAGTACAGTCCTATCCCTATATTGATGACTCCAAATGAGATCCAGGCCAGCTCACTTCGAGGCCGCTGTGTTTTGTTAATGCGAGGAAAGATCCAGTATGCCACTCCAAGAGCCAGATGGAACATCCAACCAACTTGGAGGCACTCGATATGGATCGGGCGCAACCGCCAAAGTGCAGGAGAAAGCCACCGGACTTTTGCCAGCAGCATTAAGAGTCCAAGAGAGAGTCCTGTCATCAAGTATAACAGCGCGACCTGAAGCATCCACCGACTAAGCCGAGGCATCTATTTCGACCTCCCGCGCCCTCGAATCCGACGCCAGATATTGATCGAAAATCCCAAGGCGGCCAGCCATTGCAATGCTCCACCCACCACCAACAAGATGGGCCACACGGACTGTTGAGAAGATGGAGTTAAGAGGGGCTCTGAGACAACGCGAAGCACAACTCCAACATTCAGAGCCACCAACACTGCGATACCAAGAGACTCCGATCCTCGCGGTCGTTTGCGGCTCTCGGTGGGAAACATCCAGTACGCCACACCAAAGATAAGTTGAGTGAGCCAACCCACAAAGAAGAGATGAAACACGGTCACTCGCTGTGCCCATGGAAGCATCGGTACATAATGAGGCTGACTCAACCTCCACAATTCAAGAAACCAGGAGCTTAGTAAATAAAACAACGCGAGCCGAATGGCCCATCGCGAAAATGTTGGCATAATCTCTCCTTACCGAACCTTAAAACTCATATCACTCATCCCCACGGTTGACGCGATATCAGAACTCCACTATCCTACCGGATGTCTCGATAAGAATACCATGACGCCTTTTTTGTCAAAAGCCCCGCCATGGTAAGTCGTCGTGTAGGCTCACCTCGGAGACCTGCCCCTTTGTTGACTTAATCCTGTAATCTCATAAAAGAAAGTACCATGACGGATTCATTGGTTCAGAAATATAACATCCCTGGCCCTCGCTATACAAGCTATCCGACTGTTCCTTTCTGGAACAAGGAAGGCATTGACGTCGAGGACTGGAAGCGCACGATGGTTCAGGCTTTTTCAGAGTCTAATGCAGAAGAAGGCATCAGCATCTATATACACCTGCCATTCTGTGAAAACCTCTGTACTTTCTGTGGGTGCCACAAAAGAATAACAAAGCGTCACGAGGTAGAGGTGCCTTATCTTACCACGCTATTAAAAGAGTGGGATTTGTATTGTGACTTGTTTCCAGAGCGGCCTCGAATCAAAGAACTCCATCTTGGAGGAGGAACCCCGACCTTCTTTCGTCCTGCTCATTTAAAAGAGATGATGGAGGGTATCCTCCAACGTGCTGACATCTGTGATGAGTACGAGTTTAGCTTTGAGGCTCACCCCAACCACACCTCCGAAGCACACTTACAAACCCTCTATGACCTGGGTTTTCGACGCAACAGCTTTGGTGTACAAGACTACGACCTGAAGGTCCAAAAGACGATCAATCGAATCCAGCCGTTTGAGCATGTCGAAGCTGTCACTCTTAAATCAAGAGAGATCGGTTACACTTCAGTGAGTCATGACTTGGTCTTTGGCTTACCCCATCAAACCAAAGATAGCATTGTCAATACCATTGAAAAAACAAAGAGCCTGAAGCCCGACAGGATCTCTTTTTATAGCTATGCCCATGTACCTTGGATCAAAGGAGTTGGACAAAGAGGCTACGACGAAAATGACCTGCCCTCTGCCGACGAAAAACGTGTGTTGTACGAAACAGGCAAACAGATGCTTCACGAGCTGGGCTATGTCGAGATCGGCATGGACCACTTTGCCCTGAAAACCGACAATATGTACGAAGCCATGGTAGCCAAGACGCTTCATCGTAACTTCATGGGTTATACTGCGGGAAAAACCAAACTGATGGTTGGCCTGGGAATGAGTTCGATCTCTGATTCCTGGTATAGCTTTGCACAAAACGTCAAGAGCGTTGAAGAGTACCAAGACATCGTAAACAAGGGAAAGATCCCCTTACTCCGAGGACACTTATTAAATGCCGAAGACCTCGTCATCCGCGAGCATATTCTCAACATTATGTGCCACTTTGAAACAACCTGGCGAGAAGAGAGACTTCAGTTCCCTGAGCTACCCGAATGTCTTGAACGTTTGCAAGAAATGGAGAGCGACGGCCTCGTTACGTTAACCGAATATGGCCTCAAACTACCCGAAGATGCTCGCCCCTTTGTTCGCAACATCTGTATGGCCTTTGACCTCCACCTCATCCGAAACAAACCCACCACCCGGATCTTCTCCATGACGATTTAGTGTTCCGAGTTCTGAGTTGAAGAGGAATTCGTGTTCTGAATGGGCCAAGTGATGATCCGCTCGTGTTCCGAATTTAGGGTTCCCGTATTGGAACGTAGGACTCTACTCTGTAAGGAAGGTGATGTTGAGAACTATTTGCTCGTATTGATGACACATATAGCATCTGAATATCCGTTTGGGCGCCATTTAGCCTTCGCTAACGACATGCCCATGGGGATCCCCCCCATGCTGGAAAGTAAGAAAACAGGTGTGATGATCAATGATGAACCCACTGTGTGCGTTAATTTTTGAAGGAACCTCTCTTCTTTGGCCGAAACAAAAAGATCAAGGGTACCTCTTCGATCTTGGAGAGAGAAAAAAATGGAGTAAGTCCGATCACAACAGCATGATCATTGAATGCTGTACATGGCTAGAAGACTTCGGAATTATTTTGAGCAGTGATCTTATATCCAAAGAGTTCGATGCTACATTTATTCGAGAGGAACTACCTGCTCCTAACTTGAAGTCAGCTCCTACTCCAGGAGTTTCCCGTAAACTTTGTGCCCTGGCTTCACTACTGAATATTAGCTCAAAGACCCTTGCCAACAGTCTCGCCTCGTGGATGCAGTGTGAGCGGACAGATCATCGATGGCTTCTAAGTATCAGTCGAGCTTTTCAGGGAGAACCATTATCGCCGGGAATCTTGTACCATCGGCGAAGTATTGCAGCGTTTTCACAGACCCTCTCTCGTGTGCGGGGAAACCTTCAGCATAAACAACTGGATGTTACAGATGCCAACGCTCTTTTTAGCTTGATTGCCCTGTGGCAACGCCGACGACCAACGATGAAAGTTCGAAGTAATCGTGCAAAAGGTAAGCCCCGAAGAAAAACCCCCAAACCTTTAGTGGAACTTGCTGGCAACTTAATATCACAAGGGCAATTTTTAAACCTTCTTGCTTATGCTGTAGAACAAGAACTCTCTTCCCTCGCATACTTAACCATAGAAACTGCTCTGACTGAAGCACACCTCGCCCCACATCCCAGTCGAAAAGTGACAGAAGAACAACAGCCAAATGATTCTTGGTTACAGCTAATCTCAAAAGAGTTAGCCCGACCGAAAATAGAGCTTCTTTTGGGAGAAGAGTATCCATTTTTTATGTATAGGGCAAAGATGATGGAAGCATTTCAGCAAGGGAAACCTTTTCCCCCACCACCTGACACCATTGCAAAACATCCCTATGTCTACTTATCTTATCTCATCAACCAATACTATTTAAAAGAGGTCCCAGAAGACGTTTTTCTTCCATGGCTGAAAGAAGAGGACTGGGAAGGCAAAGCAATGCTGCTACCTCAATTGAAAAAACGAAAGAGAGCAATACAATGAATGGCTACTTTGAAGCTTGGGTGAACTCTATTGCGTGGAGTTACTCTCCAGAAGAGCGAGCAGATGTAGCTCGTATATCCACAGAAGTGCAGAAGATGCTTGGAGGACAAGTATACCTTGCTGGCTCACAGAAAAAAAACACCGCCATTGCAGGAAGTGATCTAGACCTATGCATAGAGACAAAAGAACCTGTCACAGTCAGTCAACGTAGAGAATTAGCAAGAGCCATTACAAAAAACCTTAGTCGTCAGGCCACACCTCGCTCTCACGTCATTCGAGTGATTCCTGGAAGTGACATTGTTCGCATCGATATCGCATTTGCCAACGCAGCCTTTGGAAATCGTAAGCTTCCAGAGTCAACGCCTTTCAAAGAACAAAAGCGTATGCACGCAGCACGTGGGCTCAAAGCTTGGCTCCGTGCTGGAGGTCTGCCGAAAGTTGGGGGATGGGCGATTGAAGCATTGGTTCTTGAGTTGGACCACAAGAGTGCTGCATCAGGCTGGGAACTCTTTCTCAAGATCATGAAATGGCTGGATGAACGAAGTAACCCTGGCGCACTGGAAGGGATCCTCAGACCTTATGCCCATCCAGAGTGGCATGGCGAGTGGTCCCGAAAATTACCAGGGCGTCTCCAAGCCATTAAGCAGGCAGCACACAACAAGTTGCGAAAGATGCCTGAATCTTTTGCATCAATCCAAGATGTCCCCCGATGGCTCATAGAATAACCTTGTCTTTGGGTCAGTGATTTTTTCGGGAGAGACAAATCTTACTCCACTCCTTAGATTCAATTTATCAAACAAGAAGCACATGGTGTGCTTCTACTTTATTTTCAAAATGGAGGACAACTCTATGTCCAAGAAGAAACAAGAGACCACTCCCCAAACCCAACGTTCTAATGTGAAGAACCCGAACAACCCGGCGTACAAGGAGGCGCAAGACAATCGGTCCAATCAACTCAACCCTAACCACAAACCCACAAACGACAACAAGTAAACTCATTCAAGCGAGAGGTCTACAAAATGTTTTTTCTCCACAACATGTTGTAGGCCCCTCGTTTTGAGACTCGTTGGCTCTACAAGAATCTTCTTTTCACAACTGCTCACGTAGAGAAGTGATATGTCATTAAACAAGAAAATTCGTCAGGTTCGCGATGCGATGTTGAAGGGATTGGTAGAGCGCGATCAAGCGGTACGTCTCGCCCTACTGTCCATTTTGTCAGGAGAACACTTACTGCTGATCGGCCCTCCCGGAACGGCCAAAAGCCTTGTCGCTCGACGTTTGCATCAAGTCGTAACAGATGGAGCTTACTTTGAACACCTCCTCACACGATTTACTGTACCAGAGGAACTGTTTGGTCC
>JALTMC010000334.1:0-12220 GCA_027005175.1 Myxococcales bacterium | reverse complement strand
GCCTTAGAAAATGATCAATACCACCGCCAGATAGAGAGCTATTTACCAACAGCTTCCATCGCTTTTCTGGACGAGATCTTTAAGGCCAACAGTGCTATTCTAAATGCTCTTCTCACGATTCTCAACGAACGTGAATTTGACAACGGAAGTGAACGAATAAAAACACCACTACTCTCTGTAATAGGAGCCTCCAATGAACTGCCAGAAGGGGAGGAACTCGCGGCTTTGTATGACCGCTTTCTGTTGCGCCTCCATGTAGGGCCTGTTTCAAAGCAAGGCTTTACAAACCTACTTCAGCTTCGAGGGAACAACCCATTTCAACTCCCACCTTCATTAAAGCTCTCTCCCCAAGAATTAAAACAGATCCAACTGGAGTCTGAAAATATTCAGGTCGGAGAAGATGTTCTTGCCCTCCTCCAAAACCTACGACTCTTTACACAAGAAGAAGGTATCGATGTATCCGATCGACGCTGGCGCAAAATAGTAAAACTACTGCAAGTGTCTGCATACTCACACGAACGGGAGACTGTATCCGTTTGGGATTGCTGGCTGCTTCAACATATGACCTGGAACCATATTGAGGAACAAGAACGCATCGCAGAATGGTACACTCGCACCATGGGAGACTCGTCTTCATGGAACCCTGCAAAACTATCAAGAATTGTGATAGTTTGGGAGCAGCAACTTGAAAAGGAACAAAGCGAGCGCGAGCAAATTCGCAATGAAGAAGGTCAACTTCTGTATAGGCAACCAAAAGGAGGAACAACCACTAAAACAAAAGGAAAGAGGAGACAAACCCGAGACGGCCAACCTCTATACCTGGCTCCTGATATTGCAAGGGATCAGAGTGGGAATGCACTTCCCAACCGAACCAACAATGATGAAGGATATACAAAAGAAGAACTGAAACGGCTACAATACCAACAAACTTACTACAGTCTTCGTTCTTTGGAGAATTGGCCGGAGTTTTCAGAGTATTTGGATAAGCGAAGCAGTCTTTTTCGTAAAGTACAAAGCAACCCACCGGCGATGCAGCCTCGGACCTATCCACCATCATATATAGCTGAGCGACAAAAACAACTTGCTGTCTATCAGAAAAATATTGATTCATGGCTAGAGCAGTTGCGTTTGCATATCGAGAGTTTACAAAGTGTTCTGCAAGAGCACTTGTGGGTAGACCCCGCCTTTGTAGAGCCAGCCACTGAATCGCTTCGTACGATAGAGAGCAGTGTATCATCCCTTGCTCAACGACTACAGAATGTAAACAAAGGGTTTGGAGAATTGCCCACCCGTGATGAGACCATCGAGGTAAACATGGATGTTTGAGCTTACACGATTGGAGGAAGGCTTTTCCTATCTTGATCAACTTCCAGAACCCTTAGTGGCAGGCATTATAACAGCATTTGGGTCGAACTTGCCACAACGGGTGGCGGGGTTACTCACATGGCGAGATGCATTGCTCAAAGGAGACCTTCCTCCAGCCACATTGCAATGGCCCAGCGATACTATTGCGAGTCCCATTCGTCAAACTCTACAAACAATGAACCTTCCGCGCTTCACCAAAGACAATGAAGAGCTGACAGATCGGGTACTGTCTGACTTTTTACTCTACACCCAAGAAGCAGAACAAACTTTCTGGGAGAACTATCGTACCAAGCTGCGGGAGTTGGAGGAAGCGGAACGTCGCAGATTAGAGGAGTTGCAACAAAAAGCCACCTCCAAGTCCAAGCAAAAGCGAAAAAGAAAACGCAAAGTTCCACCACAAAAGACAATACTTCAAAAGTCAAAACAAGAAATTGAGCGAGAAGCTCAACAATGGTCTGAAGCCTCCTTTCAGCCTGATATTTCTACATTTGTTGAAGTATGGGAGGAGCGAGTCCGAGTGTGGTCCCAACTCTCTGAAGTATTTGATGAGTTAGGAGCATTATTAGGGCTAGGCTGGGATTTAAGTCTGGGAATATTAAGACATCATTCATGGGAAGAGATTGTAAAACTTCATAAACTTTTGAAAAAGCTCCCGCAATTTAAAAAAATCCTACAAGCATTGGGTCGATTGCACTTCAGCAAAGACGGACCTACAGCAGCTGAACGTATTGTAGAGCAGATGATCCGTATAGAAGAGGAAAGTACAAAAGTATGGGTGCCCACAATACCGCAGGAGACACGAGGCATAACTCGTTCGGCAGAGCTTACTCGAATGCTGCCCTCTGAGGCCATTCTCTTGCTCCACCCTGTCTTGCGCCTCGTATGGCATGCTCGCCGAGCAGAACAAGCACTACTCACATACAATATCGAAGGTGAAGAAACTTTTGTCGTGGAAAGAGAAGTGCTACAAGAACGAGAGCGTGAACAAAAAAAAGGTCTACCTGAGCGTGGCCCCATTGTAGTCTGTTTAGATACATCCGGCTCAATGTCGGGTGTTCCAGAAACGGTCGCTAAGGCTCTCACTTTAGAAGCCATGCGTGTCGCCCACAGCCAACAACGACGATGCTATCTGTATGCATTCAGTGGCCCTGGACAAGTAGCAGAGCGCGAACTTTGCTTAAATGCCGATGGCATAGGTACTTTACTCGAATTTCTCCAGGCCAGTTTCTCCGGAGGAACAGATGTTGATACCCCTGTTTCCTGTGCTTTGCAAAAGCTAGAAGAGGATGACTGGGAGCTTGCAGATCTCCTTCTGGTATCGGATGGAGAGTTTCCAGTGAATACGAAACTCAAGCGTCGAGTAAGTCTGGCGCAAAAGGAAAAAGAGTTTCGCTTCCATGGGGTACAAATCGGGAACAAAGGACGAACAGGTCTTCACGAGTTGTGTGAGCCCGTCCACTCCTTTGGAGATTGGGCTGATGTTGTGCCTTTTTTATAAAGTCGATATTACCTTTTCGACTAACTCTGGACTCTCTTCTGAGACATCGTCTTTGAAAGACAATTTAATGCCGCGCTTTTCGAGATACTTAACCAGAAAAAGCATGCTTCCTCCAGCAACAAGCATATGAAGAAACCAGAGCCCTGCACTGTTTGCTGCAATGTATTGAAAGTAAGCTGTGTAGGCATTGATCAAGACAAATACAATTCCATACAAACGCAACAATCCGATATTTTTGCTGGTACCGAGCTTGAAGAGGGCAAAACAAACACCAAACCACAAGAAGGTAAAAAGAACCCGTTCGCCAGTGTGACTACTCCAAGAGCCTCGCCCAACATTACCAAACAATGACAACATCCAAAGTGAGAGATTGAGAGACAACAATCCAAAGTGAAAATAGACACGACTAAAGTTCGTATATGGCTTAAGTTGTTCCCATGTCCGATAAAAGTGAACCCAACCCAGCCATGTGCTGACAAGACCTGCGGCCACAAATCGCAAGGGATAGCTCAGACCTAACCAGTAGGCTCCCCAACCTGAGATATATCCTGTTTGCCCACCAAACCACACAAAAGCATTAATAGTGGCATAGATAAGTACCAGTCGATTGTGTAAGACATAGGCAAGGGCAACAAATAAGATGGTATCCAATCCAATTAAGACAGGCCAGTTCCCTGAGCCTGTTGATAGACGTTTTCCAACAAGCAAGGTTAATGCAGTTAGTCCAAAGCAGCCGACAAGTTGAGCAGCAGCTCCCACACGTGGATACTTCCCTTGTCTGTGGAGAGAGCGCCCTCCATAAAAAAACAAGCCCGATAAAAGAGCGACAGCCAACTCTTGCACATAACCAAAAGAGATGACTTTGAGAAGAAAGTGCCCAACAGTCTCTAGGAGTCGAACGACATTGACCACTTCGTTTGCCAGGAAGAGAAGACCTGCACACATCGATAAGACACCCAAGATGGAGAACCAGCGAACAATCGTGATCTCATTAAAAGGCGTGGCAGGGTAGCGCAACCCAATGGTTTCTCGTTGTTCTTCTGTCAGCACGCCTTCCTGGTATAACTCCTGGAGTTCCGACTGAATGGCTCGATTAAGTCTATTCGCTTGCGACATGCTGCACCTCCTCTTTCGCCTGTCGAAGTTTTCGTTCAAGCCCAACACTAAGCGCGAGCAGCATCGCACCACCTATCAAAAAGAAGAGACCTTTATTCACACGATCCCACATCAATTCGTGATATCGTGTAAACATATGGATGGCAAAGAAAGTCACACCAAATCCTGTAAAGATCTTGCGATGAAGACGCGAACCCAGCACGATCTGTAGGAGCGCAGCCCCCATCGCGACAACGATAAATAAGACCTTGTTCCCAAAGATGGAAGGATACGATAGCTTTCTCATAATATAGGGAGCAAAGATACTTAAGATAAGCAAAGACATATTAAAATAGACAAGACCGATCGCTTGGTAAGCGCGTGCAAAGCTCTCTGCATGAGGCTGATCCCATTCCCGGTGAAGTTGTCCGATAAAAACCACACCAGCCGCAGCGAGTGTCATGATTAAGGGATCTTGTACAGAGAAAACATAAGAGCTGCGCCCAAACATAGAGGTCCAACTACCAACCCAATGAAAGAACATGAGGTTGGCCATGACCAACAAAAAAGTAGCCTGACTGTAATAAGCCATCGCAACAGCCAGACCAATCCAGATACCCGATAGGATCAGCCACCCAACGGCCCACTGTATTTGTAAAATGGTACCGAGCAAACCTAGAGACGCCCCCAACAAAAGCACAGACATACTCAACGCCAGCCGTGTTGTGTGAGGATATTGATTCGTGGGGTCCTGTCGCCACTTCGCCCCATAAAAGAAACTGGCATAGCTGAGGCCCAACAGCAACAAAAGACTCAAAACCCGAGAACCTGTTGCCACAGAGACAAAACCAAGCAGACCGAGAATGGCCAACCCACTCCCCAACACACCGAGATATTTCAACGTCTCGTTGAGATTAAACTCATCCACATGATAACGCTTTGCTAGAATGTCATATGTCTCTTGCTCGATCTCCCCCTCCATTTGCCAAAGTGAGATATCTTTCGCAAGCACTAGCTTTACTTTTTTTCCTGCCATATACTTATCCTATTGAACAACAAGACCAACACAAGAAATCAGAAGAAATCAGAAGAAATCAGAAGAATCGTACCACAAAGAAGCATTATGACATGAATAGCAACTTTTCGAAAACAATCTTCATGTGTCAGTATACCAGAGCAGTATCGTTCAGCCATATACTAACAATGAGCATCGAAGTATAATACCTTCCGAAGGATAGCAGCGTGTTCCAGATGTACCAGAAGAGACCGCGTAGGAGCGAGAACGCAACAAGATTGACATGTCAGTTTAGTTTTTCGGCTGTGCAAGGGTAGCCGTTCGTTTGGTGCAGGAGCGAGAACGCAACAAGATTGACATGTCAGTCATCCAATGCACAGGAGAACTAGCGGACCCATTCGAAAGATGTAACATTTGTTGGATCAACGATCCAATCGTTTCGAAACAAATAGAGAAAAAGGATCGATGTATGCGATTAGACCAGGAGAGCCAATACCGAGATCGATTGTTTGACAACCCGCCCGAATTAACCGATCGGGTGAACAACCCCTGGGAAGACTATCCAGACTTAGAATCGTACAATGAAGGCGTTATCCGAATCATTCACCGTGTTCTACGTCGTATGACGATCCAACAAAAGCGAGGAAAAGTACCCACCTCAACAGGAGTTTTGATACTGGGACAAGCCGGTTCAGGAAAAACGCACTTACTGATGCGGGCAGCACATCGGTGGGCTCATGAAAACCATATCATGTTTATTCGTAAGCCCAACGACGAAGATTCCGTGGCACGGCATATTTGGGTCAACATGGTGGAGAGCCTAACAAAGCCAATTCCCTCAATGCCTGAAGCGGGGTCACAGCTAGATGCCTTACTCGCTCATGTATTTTCTGTCATTCTAATCGTGGAGTTTAAAAAGGACATTACTGCCGGTATTGATGTCGAGAGGCGGCAACGATGGATTTCCCGGCTACAAGAGGAGCCATCTTATCTCTTTCGTATCCTGGGAACAGGAGAGAGCCGAGCTCGAAATGTAGTGCTGTTGCGCTCCAAAGTTCTTGACTTTTTATCAGAGAACCACGCCCAAGTGGAACAAAAAGTAGTATATGCTTTGATCAATTACTGTTTTGTTTCACAAAAGAAAAACAAGCGAGCCATACTCACATGGCTCAAAGGCCAGACACTGGCACCTGAAGACGCCAAACGATTGGGTTTAACAGAGTCTTGGGTCACCATAGATCCCGAGTCTACACCACGTGGAGTGATTCGTGCCAAGGAGGAAAAAGCTCTTCAAGCCATTGCAACGGTTGGGATCTTATCAACATACTATCATCCACTGATTCTAGCCTG
This sequence comes from Myxococcales bacterium, assembly GCA_027005175.1. Lineage (GTDB taxonomy): Bacteria > Myxococcota_C > UBA6777 > UBA6777 > UBA6777 > M3003. The sequence continues at coordinate 5,897 of JALTMC010000334.1, read as the reverse complement.
TGATCAGCTTGAAGGGCTTCGCGATGATAGGATGCTAACGCGCCATTGGGGTGATATGATGCGAGAGATCTTCACCATGACACCCAACCTTCTCGTTTTAACTTGTATCTTTCCGGATCTATGGAAAGAGTGGTTCCAAGTCGAGCTAGACAATGGAGCAACAGAGCGTATCGCAGAATACCAATACGAGTTGGAGCCTCTCTCCGAAAAGCACACAGAAGCGATGCTCCGACTTCATATGCAAGAAGCATTTGAACAATACAGCCTACCCGATCCACTATACCCATTTGAAACCCAAGACATCCAACATTTCTTTCGCTCAAACCCCACACCACGTGTTTTTCTCAACCGCGCCAGGAAAAAGTTCGAAGATTGGCTCTACGAAGAAGAAGAAATTCCTTCCGGCGAACCCTTAACGATCGATGAGAACCTCCTTCATCGCGAAGGGAAAGAGGGGCTCTCTGAAACAAAGAAAGCACACCTTTCGGTCGAAGAAGAAGCTTCGGTTGAAGGAGAAGCTTCGGTCGAAGGAGAAGCTTCGGTTGAAGGAGAAGCTTCGGTTGAAGGAGAAGCTTCGGTTGAAGGAGAAGCTTCGGTTGAAGGAGAAGCTTCGGTTGAAGTGAGAGTTCCACCTTTCGTAGAACCAGCACCCATCACATCGCCCCTGCCAACACATGAAGAAGAGGTAGAGGCCCTCATTCTACAGCGTCTACGCATCCTACAAATGCAGCATGAAGATAACTTTGTAGAAGATGGAATTCCCAATGAAGAAGACTTGTTTGGGCGACTTAAAGAAGTCATTCGGCCTCTTCTCAACCATCGAGGCAACAAGGTCTATTTTGGGAAGGTGCGATACAACAAAGTCCTGCCTTCCAATATGACCTTGCACAGCCAACATAAAAAGCAACAAATCGCATGTGTGGCTGTTTGCAATGCTCACGGAAGTGCTCTTAGTAGCCGAATCAAAAATATCATGACAACCTGTGATAAAGTATTGCTGGTTCGTGATGAGCGGTGTTCTTCACCGGGTCCAAAAACAAAGCAGTTATTGCAAAAGCTCAACCAAAGTGATAGTTTCTACCTATCGCTCGGAGCAGAAGAATACAGCCAACTCTATGCTATTTACGATGTACTTGTTGCCGTGCAAGAGCAAGAACTTCAAATAGAGGAGGTGCCTATTCAGGAGGCTGAGTACTTTAAGGTATTGCTTCACCAACAAGAGTTTTTACGGGGCGAACTGTTTCCGACCCTCTTTCAATGGGTAGATGCTCAAGAACCTACCCCTCCTACGGGAAGTAGAGAAAAGGAGGCACCGAAGGAAAAGGCAGACGAAGCCAGACCTTCTCCATCACCGACTTCTCCACCACCAGCTCAAACAGCCATGCTCCGAGATGTTGCAGCCGCTGTCAGGGAAGAGTATCATCACTCTATCCAACTCAAATACTTGAAGTGTTCGCAAGTATCTCCTGTTCCTGGTGTGGAGAACATATATACATTGCAGCTTTCCACTTCGTTTTCTTTCGACTGGACATGGGAAGGGAGTGTTGTATTCCAGCCTCCACCACACCATCAAGATGATTTGCATAGCTATGCCCAGCAACTAACATCATGCCTCTGGTGGGGTGAGATTCTTGAAGTGGATCAACAAAAAAAACAGATTCACATCTTCATTCGTGATCCTGAAAGTAGCCCACAATGTGGTGGTGTTTATGTGCGGCCCTTTGAGTTTCTCGCCCATCTCGACATGCTCTACAATGATGAACGATGCACCCCACTTCATACAAAGCTCCCACTCCGACGATGTTTAGGCTATGACTACAAACGACTACAGCCCGGCCCTTCTCACTTTAGCTATGAATGTTTTCGACCGATATGGCCTTTTGCATGGAGTGTTCTTTGGGGTCCTCCAGGAACAGGAAAAACCTATGCCATCGGAGAACAAATAGCACACCTCATTCCCCGCTCCAACGAACGAATCCTTGTGTTATCCACAACGAACCAAGCTACGGATGAAGTGGCACTCTCGATAGGTAGAGCCATACAGAAATATCATCCCCACATACCATTGCAAAAAAGAGTGATCCGACTGGGAAAGAGTGTACGCTATCGTCGATTTACAGAACACTCCATGGATGCACTTTTAGAAGGCAGCGAAACAGAAGTGCTACAGGAGTTGGAAACTCTCACAAAGCAACTCAGTCAAGAGCGAAAAGAAAGCAAACGACTTGCTCTCAAACTGGAGGTCAAAAAGCTTCGAGGAAAGCTACAATCAAACTCACTGACAGTCGTAATGGATCCGTCGTATCAGGTTGTCGTAACGACTGTTTTTAATGCCTCAACACTGTTGCGTCACAAGTTGCTTCGCGATGCAATCGAAAACGACCAAGCTCCATTTCGGACCGTAATTCTGGATGAGGCGGGCATTGTCTCCCGAGCAACAACAGCAGCCCTGGCCCTATTGTCAAGCCAACGCATGGTACTTGTTGGAGATCCCAAGCAGCTTTCTCCAATCACGAAGGTCAGCCGAGTCCTACCATCACATCAAGCCGTATGGTTAGCCGAAAGTGGCCTGGGCCATCTCCATCATACCAAGCCAAACCAGGAAGGCATCTTTATGCTACGTCAGCAACACCGGATGCATCCAGATATTCGCAAAGTGATCTCGACATACCAATACCATAACCAACTAGAAGATGCTGAATCTGTTCAAACTCAAAGGACCCAGCCCTTGCGCTTATTGCAAGAACAACCCAGAGCGATCTGGTATGTATTGGACGAGGACATCCGTGACCCCGTATTGTTGCGAGCAGAACGTGGAGAAGGGAACCGCAGTTGGTGTCGTGCCGGAACCCTCAATGTCTTGCGTAAGATATTCACAGCACACCCTGAATTCTTGCGAACACAAGGCTTATTTCTCTCCCCTTTTGTCGCCCAAGTCCGAAAGGTTCAAACATTTCTTGAAGACAATGGGTACTCTCATAACTGGCGTGCTGCAACGATTCACAGTCAGCAAGGAGCTGAGGCCAGTATTGTATTTTTTGACACGGTGAATGCAGGAAGTCAGGCTTGGCCTTATGATGAATGGATGAGACTGGTGAATGTAGGCTTAAGCCGAGCCCGTGACTTTGTCTTTTTTCTCGCCAGTCGTCAGGAAATGGAAGAACCTTATTTGAAGACACTACAAAGTCTACTCGCACCACGCTACCTACGTCAAAAAGGAAGACAGAGTGCCTGGACACGGGTGTTTGCATCTCGTATCTATGAACCTCCACCCGAACTTCGAGGTGACAAAGGCTCCTTGGGCTATCAACTGCGAGCACGACGTGCACTCATACCAATTCTCAGTGCAGAACAAGAGCGGATCTGTCAATACGATATGGATGGAAGACCCCGCTTGGTTCGCGGTGTAGCAGGCAGTGGAAAAACGATTGTTCTCGCTCACTGGTTGTGCCAATACCTATTAAAGCAAGAAAAGCGTTGGCAAGACCCAGCGTTTTCAGTGTGGGTCATGTTTGCCAACCGCTCTTTGCATCACTTACTGCAAGCATCCATCCAGCACGCCTGGAACCGTGTTGGGGTAGGGAAAACCTACCCCACACGGCGAGTGAAAGTAATACACATCCGAGACTTACTCAAAGCGGTTCGTGCAGAGAAATCACTCCGAGAGCCCAAGGGCACAAAGGGAGATGCCCACTTCTTTGCTTACAATGATATCTCCTTAACCTTTTTGCATCAAATGTCAGCTCGTAGCCAGAGACTTCAACCACGTTGTAACGCCCTCTTTGTCGATGAAGCACAGGATATGGGTCCACATACCCTGGATTTATTAAGTAAGCTTGTACACTTGGAGGACTCCTCTGATTCCAAGAGTCGCCCTGTGATGATCTTCTATGACAACGCACAAAACATCTACGCTCGCCCCACTCCCAAATGGTCCGAGATGGGTCTTGAGATGCGTGGTCGCTCAACAGTGATGAAAGAAAGCTTTCGCTCCACAAGAGCGATCACAGAGCTAGCCTACAACGTATTTTGCCAACTTCACCCTTCTGCAAATACAGAAAATGACCACAAAGAACTCCTCCAACGCGGTTTAGTAGAGCCAGTCCAAAGGATCGATAAACCATGGTGGAAGGTCCACTTCAATCGCGTCGCTGGTCCTCTACCCACCCTACAGACATTCTCCAAGCTTGATCAGCAAATGGAAGCCATCTCTCAACAGCTTTTGTTATGGCTGCAAAAGGAAGGGGTCTCACCTCAAGATATTAAGATCCTGGCAATGACTAAACGTGTTCGCTCTGCTTTACAACGCAAAGTAGCCTCTGTGCTCCATCCAATCGGTATCAACGTATTGGAACAAAACAGCGAAACATTTTCTAACGATCCACAAACCATTGTCGTGACCACACCACACTCGTACAAAGGATACGATTCCGAAATCGTATTGTTGGCTGGCCTTGACTCTTTTGTCTCCAAAGAACAGGGGGTCTTGCCTCATGCACTTTATGTGGGTATGACAAGAGCACGATCTATCCTTGCCATGTTTGGAAACCACAGGGACAACAACCCTGAAAGCAACCATCTCCTATCTGTGGTGCAAGGATGCCTAGAACAGCTTCAAAGCGAAACAGTAGACGTTATTTTAGAAGAGTAAGGAAGACAATGGAGCAGGCAAAACAACAGTTAGAAGACATCCTCATCGAAACGGATCTCTCGATGGAGGAGGTGATACAACGAACATCAAGCATCTATCAAACGACTCTCGAAACATCCTCAAATTTCGATGCGGCAAACTTTACCTCTATCAGTGGAAAGGATCTTGAGATCCTCTTTGATGCCTACGACTCCAACTTCTTTCAAGGCACTTTGAGAAAATTATTATTTCGGAACTCACGACGGTATATATCCTTTCGCTTATCCCCCCGAATGACCAGCGCAGCAGGCAAGACTACACAGAAATCGCGTAAGAAAAACAACGGAAAGCTCTCCACCCCCCACTACGAAATCGCGATCTCAACAACTCTATTGTTTGAGTCTTGCTCGGAAGGTGACGATGATGTGATTGTCACAGGCATACACTGTCATGATCGCTTGGAAGTCTTACAACGTATCTTTGAACATGAATTGGTCCATCTCTGTGAAATGCTAGCTTGGCAAAACTCAAGCTGCTCACAACACAGGTTCCGAGTACTGGCCATGTCTTTGTTTGGACACACCGAAACAAGACACCAGCTCATGACTCCCAAAGAGCGAGCGAAAAAAGAGCTTGGCATAAAAGTGGGGGGGATGGTTTCTTTCTCTATCGAAGGAGAGGTGTTTGTCGGTGTCGTGAATCGAATTACAAAACGCGCCACAGTCCTTGTCGAATCCGAAGATGGAGAACAATACTCCGACGGAAAATCCTATACCAAATATTATGTTCCACTCTCTATGCTCCGACGTTACGATCCATAGCTCACGAGTTGTAGAACGAGAAAATGAACCTGGAAACCTCCAGTGGCGAGACCGTTTTCGGGGAAGAACCACAACGAAACACATAGGAACACTGATAATGGGCTTTACCATCGAGGCTTGGAGTGACTTCCCATGAACAGTCGTTGCGACACAGAGAGGTGTGTCTAACAACTGACAAGAAATAGCGTCTGCCATGACATCTCTTGTCGGTTGGATGAGATTTATCACTGATAGCATCATCAATGCTATAAAACACAATCATATGGTTCAAAAATTGTCTTTTGTCGATATAGAAATGCAGAACAGCTTAGAAACCAAAGCTAGTACTTTTAGGCTGTACAGTGAATGCTATGAAAATAGTAACTCAGAGATAGGCAACGAAAGTTTCCTTTGAGAAGAAGAACCGCGAATAGACGCATATGAACACATATAGGCAAAAAGAATAT
>JALTMC010000333.1 GCA_027005175.1 Myxococcales bacterium | reverse complement strand
CCTATGATGTTGTAAATAAAAAGCAACTGGCTTGGGGTGGTGCTGTGGCGGCCTGGGGATCTGGTGCAAGTGTGGTAGCCAAGCTGGCCAGCAATCTAATGACGGGGAATAGCAGTAAGTTGGGAGGGTGGCCACTTTCGGATGAGCGTAAGCCAACTCCTCCGAAGCAAGGGGGCTCCAAAGCTGGTTTGGCTGTGGGATTAACCATCGCACTCTTGGCTCTGGCTGGGGGTGGTGTTGTCTTGGGCTTGTATCTTACAGGCAATCTTACGGGTCCCAAATGTACAGCAGAAGGCAGCTGTATTGAAGTTAAACTGGAGTAGGTGATTGATGTTGAAGCATGTATGGCAACGATGGGTTGCAATCTTCTTGCTGTGCTGGGGTTGTAGTGCTTGTGGTGGTGCTGTGGATGGGCCACGCATGGGGATGAAGCTCCAACTGCTTAACTCCAACGAGGTGAAGTCGATTCGTTTTCTGGATCTGGCGATCTTTGATGGAGATAAGGTTGATTGTGGTCAAATTACTCCAAAAAACTACCTGGAAGATGTGGAACCACTTCAGTCCGCCCGAAAGAAACCTGTGGAAGGGAGCAACGATCCTGTCTTTCCTTTGGATGTAAAAGATGGCAAAGCCAATTTGGCCAAAGGTCTCCTTGTGGGTAATAACCTGGTTGTCTTTGTTATGGCATTGGCTTTGGATGGTAGCAATCAGAAAAAGCAATTTGCTTATGGCTGTATTGGTCGAGTCAACTTGCTTAAGGGAAAAACCACTCTGGTCCCCATCAAGTTATCTGCTATTAAGTAAGATGTCATTAAGTTAGGCAGTCGGCACTTTCTATTTCTGCATTTGAGAGCCGGTCAAGTTTGGGAGGAGATTTCTCTCAAGTTCTTCATCGAACTGCACTTGAGGATTTTGAACAAAAATTGAAATGCAGATATATTTCCTTCTGACTGCCTTATCTGTCATCAAGTTACATTAAGTTATCTGCCATCAAGTTACATTAAGTTATCTGCCATCAAGTTACATTAAGTAGGGCTATTCGTTGGTGGGTTGGTCTTTCCATCGATGCAATAACTCTGCAATTCTTGAAGACTCTCGGTCTAGTCTTTGTGCTTGCTGTAGATGAATCATGGCGTCTTCGGGTTGGGACAGATGGTGCTCTAGGAGGGCCAGCTGGGTGTAGGTTGCGGCGGCGATACGATGGTTGGTTATGCATGGTGCTTGTTTGTGTAACAAGATGCGAAGCTCTGTATATGCACCTTGCTCGTATAGGTCGGCACGAACACGTTCAAAGGCGATGGGGTGCAGGGGAGCATGTAGCAAGGCTCTTCGGTAGGAAGTCCTTGCATGCTTAAGATTCTTGTGTTGCTGTTCGAGTTCTCCGAGTTGGAGGTAGAGGTCTGCCAAGGACACGGAAGGATCGGGTGTTTTCTCTAGCTTGAGGATTCGGCGTTGGAGTGACATCATGAGTTCAGGCCAAGCAAGATAGCGGGCTGCAAGTTTTTCCGCTTCTTGTGCAATGTGGACGGGTGCATCGGGGAGTTCAATGATGCGCTGGAGCCAATCTCTGGCTTCTCGGTGGAGGTTGTGAAGAAACAGACTTCTACAAATCTCCAGCCAAACAAAGGGTCGCTCCTGTGTAGGAAGCTCTTTTTCTCGTTCGAACAACAAGCTGATGAGGGCTGGTCTTGCCGCTTCAACGAGGGCAATCTTATGTATCAAATCCAGTGATAAATGGATGGGTGGGTGATACAAGAGCAAGTCGGATAAAGCCTGAATTGCAGTGCTGTGGTCATGCAAGTGGTCGAGCGCGACATGAACAATTTTGCGCAAAAACTGCGGATGTTGTTGTGGTGAGGGGAGTTGGTTGAGGAGCTTGCCCAATGTAGGGATGAGATTGCGGTATTCTCCACGTGTTTCATAGAGTTCTGCCAAAGAGAGCAGTAAGTCTGGATCTTGCGGGGTTAACTGTTGCGCTAGCCTATAATTGTGTAACGCTTCTGTATGTCTTTGCAAATAGAAATGACAGAGTTCAGCGATACTTCGTAGGAGGAAGGCGCGAGCTGGTGGAGCCTGCTGCATCTCAAGCTCATGCTGGTAGAGCTTGAGTGCTTTTTCAAAGTCTCTTTGTTCGAGAGCTTGTTGGCGAACGCGATGTAGTGCTTCTACGTTTTGAGGGTTCTTCTGTAAGATTCGTTCGTGCTTGAGGTTCGGTTGTTCGGCTGGCTTGGATGGTGGACACAACAGTTGAAATGCTTGGCTGCCAAACCCCTCGTTGGCCATTGTACACAAGATACGATGGATGGGATGTTGCGAACTCATCTTTTGGCTCCAACTCACCAGGTGAGCCAGAATATTGCGATTTTTGGGATGGAAGGTGAGTGCCATCAATGCAACAGGAACAGCCTGTTCGAGTAGAGAAAGCTGGCTATACATTTCCACAAGTTGTTGCAGTACTTCCTGAATTCGCAGAGGATCATCGAGAGAAACCAGATGAAGTTGGTAGACTTTGCGTAATTGCTTCCATTGCTTTCTGTCCATGAGCATCTTTGTGACCCATGCAAAGAGCTGTATATCTTTTGGATCTTGCAACAAAGCTTGGAGGCAAAAAGGCAACGGATCGGTATGCTGAAGTTGTTGTTGTCGCAGAGCCTCTAAGAAGGGATATCGCAACCAGGCTGGACTTGGTAGCAGCACCTGATGGCGTTGTATGGGTGAGAGCACGGCGTCTAGCAATTCCCACTCACTTACCGGAATGAGTGTCTCATACAAATACTGCCAACTGTTGGGATCGGTTAGATCTTCTGTCAGAATGCTGCGCCAACAGCGCACGGCCTGTGCACGTTGACTTGGGTTTTGGTTGTATTGTTGTGCCGCTCTCATCCATAGCCATCTGGCTTCGTATACATCGGTTTGCACCGTGGCCAACTCTTCTTTTTCAGCAGGGGTACTGTTCAGCCTGTGTTGCAAGAACATACGCTGCTGAACTCTATGTTTGAGCTCTTTGCCTGCTTGTTGGTACAGAGCAGCTTTTGATGTGAGCAGTTCTGTCTCTGCGATGACCTGGAGTAACTGACTTAAGTGCTCACACCACCCAAATTGATAAAACCGTTGGATGATAGAGTGGAGCTGAGCAGGGTGAGGAGCATGAGGGTGCTCCAACCAGTCCAGTAAGAGTTGCAGCGCATGAGTTGGGTGCGGTGCTAGATGAGTCGCCAACAAGAGCGCCTTTTGTCGGGCCTCTTGTTGCAGGGGACTGGGTTGCTCTTGGCGTTGGATATAGCGCAGGTAAAAGTCTCGCAGTGGCCCCCATGAGCGGATGCGTGACAGTGAGTACTCTGTGTCACGAAAGGCTTTTTCCTGCCCTTGTTGTTGGGCAAAGAGCAACTCCAAAAAGTGGAGAAGGGTCGGTGGCATTTGGGGATAACTATAACAATCCCTCAACGATATGATTTGAGTCTTGGGGTTGAAGAATGTTGGAAGTTTTTCATGGAGCGGTTGGAAGTGTTGTTGCGAGAGTGTGATCGAAAGCAACTGATTAAACTCGTACTGAAGCCTCTTGGCCAATGACGGATGCTTGTGTGCAAGCTTTTTGATTAGTTTGGGTATGGATGAGGGGGGGTAGTGTTTGCTGAGGTAAATAGCCGCAGAATGGAGTTGATCAATCATCAATCGTTTACACCGCAGCTAGAGCAAGGAGACAAAGCGGTCATTGAGCTGAGAGACTGTACTTGGATACCAACCACACTGCTTCACCAGAGAAGGGAGTGAAGCGCCATTTGTACTTAATTTCTCGTAACAAACAACTGGAGAACTTGAGCCTCGCAAACTTCCTTGGATGAACCTTGACCTTGGTCACACGACCCTTGGGGGAGATTCGTAGGGATAACTTCAATCGACCACCAAAATAACCGCTCTTGAGATGCAGGTTGTAACAGTACTGAACCCCACGATTGTTGGTGAGCAACTCTTTGTACAGGCGCTGGACCAGCTTTTTACTGATATTCGACGAACTACTCACAGAACCTCTCCTTGCAGAAGGAGCATCTCTAAAACCCGCAGCTCTCAAACGTTCGTTGAGCTTCTTCCGAATCAAATCATCGATACTTTTCGACTTGCTCTTCTTGCTCTTGTATGCAATCCGCACTTTTCGACGTCGCTTTTTATAGCTTCGTTTCTTAAGGCGTTTTTTGATGGTGACTCGAGGTCTTGTGCGTGGAGCTGCCCGACGTCCAGACATACGATGCAGCAATGCCGCTCTCGCTCGCTTCTGCTCGGCGGTCAACTTGTATTTGGGGCGATCTGCTTTGTTGATGACTTGACTACTTGGTAGATCTGGTATCTTACTTTTTATATCATTCTGTGAGTCGAGAAGCATCGGCAGTACCAAAAGAACCACGATCATACTCAAACCCGCAATCACTGCGATACGTGCTGTCCACTTGGGCTTGAGCGTCTCACGAATCTCGATGATATCTGCATCATCAATGTCAAACTCTTCTTCCACCTCTTCCATATCGGGCATCGGTGGAAGAATTAAATCAAGTGAGTCCATGTGGCTATCTGATGCCGCCGCCAATAATTCCGAGGATTGGCGAGCAAAGAAATCCTCTTCCGCACCTGATTCGATGAACTGAACAGCTGGTACTGCTTGCTGCTCATGTGCTACATCCTGCTGATGTGGCTCTGGTGTTGTTTGGGATAGTGGCATCATATCCGGTAGACCGGATTGTGAGGGGCTTATATTTCCACGTGCTGCCAACGGGCTTTGCTGGAAGCCATTGCTCGGAGTAGAGGTCGATAGTGAAGAAGAGCCAAATGCCTGCGAAAAAGAACCACTTCCATTGGCTTTGGACGTGGACTCTACCACCGGAGACTGAGCCGCCAAGGGAGGCTGGGCTGCCAAAGGAGACTGAGCCGCTAAGGGAGACTGGGCTGCCAAAGGAGACGATACGCTTGGTAGTGTGTGTGAGTTGTCTTGTGGGCCAAACAGGTCTACATGTGACGGGGAAGCCTCAGCTTGGTGAATTGGAGCAGCGACGGCTTGTGATGGTTGAAGTGTCGGGCTGGTATCGGGTGTCTGAATCGGACCCCGTTGGTTGGTGAGATGAGGGTTTTGTGGTGCTCCGACAGGGGGTGGGGTCATGGGTGCTTTTGTCTTGAGGAAGACATCGTGAAGAGCGGGCACACGACCTGCTGGAACCCATTCGGGCCAACCTCCACACCAAACCAGAGAGTCTTCAAGTAGGTTGCCATCAAAGATATGTTGGGTTACCTCACTGAGAACGACAGGGCCTTTGGGTTGGCCATGGAGGGCAAAAAACCATAGGGGCTCTTCATGCTTTTCTTCTCGAACTTGGCGAATCCAGTCCGTTGAGATTCGAGCGATGACGGTGCGTTCTTCTTTTTGAGGAGGCTCGACCACATCAAGCTGGAGCCCACCCTGTCCCTGTCCTTGTGTTTGGGGGGGGGTTGGGGCAAATACTGA
>JALTMC010000332.1:2416-5491 GCA_027005175.1 Myxococcales bacterium | reverse complement strand
AACCAACGCCTCGCTTCGGCGAATCTTTACGCGTACTTTGTGGTTGATATACCGACCGACAAAGTCGCCCTTTTGGATCTCTCGAAATGCCTGAATGATACGGGCTCTGGCGCGTCGTTTGTCGACACTAGAGATCTGAATCACGCCGCGCAGGCGAATAATATAACCCACCAAACGACCCGTCACAGGATCAGAGATTCGACCCACCTTGCGAAAGACAGAGTATTGCTCACCTGTCCGAACATTACGCAAATTTCTAAAGCTGAGAAAGACACTATCGCGAGCCGTCAGCAACGTGCGACTGTCGGATGTGCCCAGGATTCGACCGGCATCTTTCAAGCCTTTGGGGTCTACAAAGCTCTCACGACGCTCAATCAGAGTGCGACCTTCAAGCCCAAGGCTACGAACGGAGACAATACGACCCCCCAACGAGATATCAATGCTCTTAACACCTGTTGCTCCTGCCCGAGAGACCGCTGCCCACTCTTTCTTCTTGGGAGCAGTTCGTGCCGTGACAGCAACCTCACCTGCGGTGGAAAAGCGAATAATGTTGCCAGGAAAGATCCAGTGTGGGTTTTGAATCTGTGGATTTTTGGTCCACAGCTTGGGCCAGTACCAGGGACTACCCAAAAATCGACGAGAGATATCCCACAGGGTATCACCCCGCTGAACAATATATTTTCGAGGAGCATTTCGCCAAGAAGCATTGGGTGAAAAGGAGACAGAGTTGCCCTTCTTCCCTGTTGGATTGCTTGCTGTCGGAGCACCGGCTGGAGGCCTTGCAGTTCCTGCAGCAGGCTCTCGCTGGGTTCCTTGTGCCCACACAATAGAACCGATTGACAACAGCACAAAGGCACTGCAACCCAAACCCAACCAAAGCATCATCTTTTTCATAGAACACCTCTAATTTCGGAGTCTTGCTAGACGTAGCATAGAGGGCACCTTAAACAAAGTCAAGAAAGCCCAAAATTCGCTCATGTTCAGGTCTGAACATGATAAAGTTCTCCCGTTCCATCCAAGAATACGGTTGACTCTATCCAATCTTGAACCTCTGATTTTTTCTTGCCGTCCATGGCATCTCCGTTCTGGTGTTCTTTTCCAAAATGGAAAAGATGTTGAGGTGTTAACAGGGCGTCCTTACTCGGAAGCAACAACATATTCTGCTTGTGTTGGGGAGACAGGAAGTCTTTTTTGTGTTGTCAGCTCTTGCTCTATTCTCTCCAACAAAGGTGGAAGAGATGAAGACTCGATGGCAGACACTCCTATCGCTTGGTAGCGACGACACAAATGTTGGCATTCCTCTGCATCGATCCGATCGACCTTGTTGAATACTAACAGAGATGGCTTCTCTTGTAACTCCAGTTCACCCAAAATCCGCTCAACCGCTGCAATTTGCTCCACAAACGTGGGTGAAGAGATATCCACAACATGTATCAAAAGGTCGGTATCTTCAAGCTCTTCAAGGGTTGCCTGAAACGCCGCAACAAGATCTGGAGGAAGTTCACGAATAAAACCAACAGTGTCCGTAAACAACGACATACCTCCTTGAGGCAATCGCAAACGACGACTCACAGGATCCAACGTCGAAAACATTCGATTTTCACTCAGAACTTGACTCTCTGTGAGCGAATTCACCAAAGTAGACTTCCCCGCGTTGGTGTATCCTACAGCAGAGATGATGGGGATCGCCTCCCGCTGACGACGACGACGGCGGTTATGGCGCTGACGACGCACCGTCTTAAGCTGTCGCTCCAGTCGGGTGATCCGCTCTCGGGCTCGACGACGATTAACCTCTAGCTTGGTTTCACCAGGCCCTCTTCCACCAATCCCACCCGTGAGCCGACTCATCGCTTTGCTCTTCTCGCCCAAGCGCGGCAACATATACTTGAGCTGAGCCAACTCGACCTGAAGCTTACCATCGCGAGAGTGGGCACGTTGCGCAAAAATATCTAGGATCAACTGTGTGCGATCAAGGATCTTGAGATCGGTCTGTTCTGCGATATTACGTGATTGTGTGGCCGTCAACTCCGCATCAAAGACCAACAGATCCACACCCATCTGCATAGACTCCATGATGATTTGTTCGAGCTTTCCACGCCCCATCAAAAAGCGCGGGTCAGGCCGTGACCGACGTTGAACCTCATGTGACATCACAAACAATCCAGCAGAGCGAGCGAGCTGATCAAGCTCACTCATACGAGCCTCACTGTCAAACGTATGCTTGTTGTACACACCAACAAGCATCGCCCGATTGCCCTCTTCCACATCACTGCCCTGCACCGCGCTCCGAGCAAACTCCGCCTCCAAAGAGTCGATGAGAAAAAGAAAATCCTCATCTTCTAAAAGTTGGGAGGTAGTAGGACCTTCCACATGCCACATATGACCATCGCGATTGTGAGGCAACAGATAGGCGTAATGCACATCACCAGGTAAACCATCCTCCAACGCTCCAACCGCGACGATAAGATCCAGCCGTGAGAGCACAAGGTCATGCAGATCTTCTTGAGACAAGGGAGAATTGTTAAGATGAGTATGAACCAAACGCAGACCGCGAAAACGACCCTGCCCAGCACGAAGACGCCCCAGATCAGGAACCACGATCCGATGAGCATCTCCAACGATAATCCTACGGACCTGACCTCCTCGATCAATCAACAAGCCAAGCTGACGCTCCAGCTCACGAGACATCTCTGTCAGGGCCCGCAAAAACGCAGGCGGCGCAATCGAATGACGCGCAATTTTACGCCGGAACAATGCTCCTAGACGCTTTTTCTGACTTGGCTTCAAGCCAATGAGATTGCCTTCAACTTCTCGAATAACTGTCCTCCCAACTCCTATCCAACTCGGAAAAACCTCGCCTCCACCACTCCCTCCAATCCACCACTCACGTCACCCTTTGGAGCCACCATCCTCAGGTGTGACCTCTTTATCTGGACCACTCTTCTCTTTGTCCGGCGTACTCTTCTCTTTATCGGGAGAACCCTCTTTGTCCGGTGAACTCTTCTCTTTGTCAGGTGAACCCTCTTTGTCCGGTGAACTCTTCTCTTTGTCAGGTGAACCCTCTTTGTCCGGTGA
>JALTMC010000332.1:0-2406 GCA_027005175.1 Myxococcales bacterium | reverse complement strand
CTCTTTGTCGGGGGAGGCTTCCGCATTGTCGGGGGAGCCTCCTTCATTTTGAGGTTCAGTAGCGGCTTTGCAACCAAGATTGGGATTCGTACAGGTACACAAACGAGTGGGCTTACCTTCCACTTGTTTGCAAGTATAACCTTTGCTGACTTGCAGAATGGCACCCGAAATGGGATCGACGCGTTTGTTACAATCATCGTTTGCCTCACAGGCTTTATGACAGTCTAACGCTTTGGCGGCCTTCTTCTCGCTGTCTTTGAGTCCATCACCGTCGTTACAAACACAAGTCCCCGTACGGCAAACATAGTGTCGTATTTTTTTTGTGGTGCTGGTGGGGGGAGTTCCTCCCGGAGGGGGACCGCCCGGAGGAGGGCCTCCAAGGCCTCCCGCTGAAGCACCAGGAGGAGGAGTTCCATCATCACAGTCCGTATCTGTTTTGCAGGAGGTTCGACACAAAAGAGTTTGAGGATCACAAGCAAATCCACGACAGGTTCGATTGTCAATAACGGGCACAACACCAGCATCAGTAATGCTATTATAGGCTTTACAGGCTCGCGAACAGCCTTGTAAAAAAAGTGTCGACAATCCCATTGATACAGAGAGAATAATGCCTCCAACCAACATCAACCGCCAGGGGAACTGGGTTCGCTTCATCACATTCTTCCGTTTCATTAAGAGGGACGCCGTAATTGATGTTTTTTCATCAAATACTCCAAAGACTTTCGATGGATCTCTATCCGACTTGCAGCCTGCGTCACATTCCAATCACTATCTTTCAGAGCCATCAGCAAATAAGCTTGTTCAAAGCGATCCACCAACTGTTCTTTGGCCATTTTGAAGGGTATACTGAGATCCACCACAGGTTCACCCAATCCTGCTTCTGTCGCATTGTTCCCTCCAGTTGAAGAGTTCAACAAAGAGGCATCAATCTCTCGCCCTGTTGACAGGATCGTGGCACGCTCAACATAGTTTTTGAGTTCTCGAACATTGCCAGGCCATGGATGTTGTTTGAGTTGCTCCATCGTCTCATGAGACACCACAAATCCAGCATCATCATGTTTCTTCTCTTTGAGAAAGAGATCCACGAGAAACGGGATATCATCCACACGATGAGACAAGGGTGGCAAAGGAACCTGAATCACAGCCAAACGATAATACAAATCCTGACGAAAGGTTCCTTCCTGCACCATCTGCTCAAGTGGACGATTGGTTGCGGCGATGATCCGAACATCAACTTTTGTGGTGTCGTTGCTGCCCAACGGCTTCACTTCGCGATTCTCTAACACACGCAAAAGCTTTGGCTGAAGGTCCAGAGGCAGCTCCCCCAATTCATCGAGAAAAAGAGTTCCTCCTTGGGCTGTCACAAATGCACCCGGACGGCTCTGTACCGCTCCAGTAAACGCACCCTTTACATGACCAAACAACTCACTTTCGATTAACTCACGAGGAACAGCAGAACAATCAAAGACATTAAATGGCTTGGCACTTCGATGGCTGTGCTCGTGTATCGCATGAGCTGCTAACTCCTTGCCTGTCCCACTCTCACCCGTAATCAAAACTGTGGCATCTGTAGGCGCAACACGCTGCAAAATACCAAAGACTTCTTTCATCTCAAGACTGCGACCAAATAGCTTACCAAAGCTATTCGTACGACTCAGATAGACATTAATCTGCTCACCCACCAGATCAAACTGGAGAGTCGAACTACCCAAACCAATCCTTACCCCAGGCCGAAGAAAGGCTGACTTAATCCGGAAAGACTCGATATATGTACCATTTCGACTGCCCAGGTCCTCAAGCACATAGCCACCATCCTCGTAAACAATCCGACAGTGACGTCGAGACACCGTCGTATCCTCCATCGGGAAATCGCAGTCATGCGCACTGCCGATCACAAACGAGCGACGCTCTGCGATAAGCTCTCGCCCCTGACCTGGACCCTCTAACACCGTCAGACGATATTTGTTAAAGGTATAGATCTCCGATAAATCGGCCGCACTAATGGCTTCTGTTACCGGAGATCCTGGCGGAGGAGGTGGAAACCCCTCTTCAAATCGTTCGTCTCTACTCACGCTTTTACTCTTATCCTCAATCGATCAGACTTGTATGAATTCTGACAATTCCATCGCTATCTTGGTCCAATGCAGTGTAAAAGATCAAACTCCAAATTGCAATCCCTCTACACACCACCAGCCATGCCGACAAAATACCTCAGAAACTTCCAAGCCTAACACCAACAATTCATATTGCTCGCTCTCGCAACAAACCAATAAGCCTCTTCCAACAAACCTCTCCCAACAAACCTCTCCCAACAAACCTCTCCCAACAAACCTCTCCCAACAAACCTCTCCCAACAAACCTCTCCCAAAACTACTTTTATTATTTTTAAAGTTTTTGATAGAATAC
>JALTMC010000331.1 GCA_027005175.1 Myxococcales bacterium | reverse complement strand
CTACCCATCCATCCCAAGCCCCGATGAACTGACCCCTACCCATCCATCCCAAGCCCCGATGAACTGACCCCTACCCATCCATCCCAAGCCCCGATGAACTGACCCCTACCCATCCATCCCAAGCCCCGATGAACTGCTCACGACCAACTCATCCCAAGCCCCGATGCTATACCATGAAAAAAATAACACTTCAGAGAACAAAGGAAAGAGACGTTAGTAAAAGTAGGAATGAAGGTTTCTGGAGTTAATTTTAAAGAGAGAGCTTGAGGGGTAAGGTTCGGGTACCATAGAAAGAGCAGGCAGAGGGCCGAAAGATGAATGAGAAGCCGTTTCTCCAGGAAAATCAGTGGGTAGCAGAAGAGAGAGGGTTCTGTCACTGCCCTCACTGTGGAGTCATGTGTCAAGGGGAAGGTTGGGAGGATGTATTGGAGGGGAGGTCTCTCCGTTATTGCGAGATGTGTAAGCTCCCCATTCTCCTGCTCGCAGGAAAGTATCGTTTGCTTCACAGATTGAAAGAGGGCAACAAAAACCTCTATCTTGCACAACATAAGAATCTGGGCGTGGAGCGTGTTGTTAAGTTTATACAGCCAACTTGTTTGCAAAGAGAGCGATGCAAACGACAGTTCTTGCGAGAGGTAGAATTAACAGCATGTATGTCCAGTCGCAACAACCACATTGTGCGAGTGTATGATGACTTTGGAGAAGTGCCTCAGCTGGGATATTTCTATGTGATGGAATACCTTCACGGTCACTCTCTTGCGACTCTTCTCAAAAACCAACCTTTACCGATTCCTCTGGTCACTCATATCTTTCACCAGCTATGTGACGCGCTCTCAACAGCCCATCGCTCCGGAATCGTACATCGCAATTTAAACCCTGAAAACATTTACCTCATCCAACACAGTACAAACACACACTTTGTAAAAGTCACCAATTTTGAGGTTGCTCGCTCCCAAACAGACCCGCTGACTCCTCTGCCAAAACAAAGTGGCTCCAGCCCATCCTATCTCTCACCGGAGCAATCCCTCCAACGGAAGATCGATCATCGCACAGATACCTATGCGTTGGGTGCGATCTTATACGAGATGGTAACGGGAGCAGCCCCCGACAACAATGAATGCCAGACCAACAAATGGGGAGTACAGTCTCAGGTTACAACACAACAAACACAACCGATACTCTTTCCCAGCGAGCGATGTCCAACTCGTTCTATTCCTGAAATACTCGAGGCCATCACAAGGAAGGCACTGAAAAAAGAGATGGAACTCCGATTTCAGTCTGTGGAAGAGATACTCTCTTTGTTAGAACCTATCCTTGCTTCCCCTCCTCGCTCTTCACAGTCTGTTGAGCAACCTTGTCCTCCAACCCGTGAATTTTCCATTGAAATAAACCGACCTTGGAGACTTGAACAGGAACCGTTCATCGAGACTTCCCTCCCGTCGCCAGCAGCAAATATTGCAGAAGAATGGAATGAAAGTGAGACCTATTTGGAACTCGATGCCCCTCAAACGATACTCAGCAGTATAGAACAAACCCCACCAGAGACCGTCGAGCAAGAGTACGAGAGCGCGATAGACTCTGCCGACAACCCAACGATCTCAATGAGTATGTACTCAAGGAGATGGATCGAGGAGACAGAAGAGTTCAAATCTATCCCGAAGCCAGCGAGCGACTTCACCCAGAACACTGTCCCACTGTGTCAAGCCTTTGACAAGAATACTTCTTCCTCCAAAAAAGAGAGCGACTTCAAACAATAACAATACTTAAGCACGTATCGCCAAGTATCTTTCGCTTTTTGACGGTGAATCCCTTGCTCGGCCAGGAACACCCT
The DNA here is from genome assembly GCA_027005175.1 of Myxococcales bacterium. Classification (GTDB taxonomy): domain Bacteria; phylum Myxococcota_C; class UBA6777; order UBA6777; family UBA6777; genus M3003. The sequence continues at coordinate 3,660 of JALTMC010000331.1, read as the reverse complement.
ACAGACGAGAAACGCAAAAGATTTCGTTATACGAACTTATGGGGTGAGGATCAGCTTGCGGATGGTATGATTGTTGGTGTCAGAGATGTAGAGATCGCCTTTTTGGTCAAAGGCGAGATGCATGGGTGTGTTAAACATGGCACCTGACGCCAACCCACCTTTTCTACCCGCTTTCCCAGTACCTGCCACGGTTGTGACATAGCCCGAAAGGCTGATCTTCCGGATACAATGATTCCCTGAATCTGCCACATACAGATTGCCGTGGGCATCGGCTGCCATGCCCATGGGTCGGTTAAATTGAGCGACTCCAGCGGCTCCATCAACATACCCAGGACTTCCTGTACCGATCAAGATCACACGCTTCTTCTTTGTATCCAGCCAAAGGATTTGATGGTTACCAGCATCAGACACATAGGTATTTGTCGCCGAGACCAGTAAGAAATCGATAGGTTCTTTAAACTCGTAGGATTGCAATCCATTGCTTCCAAAAGAGTGCTTCTTCGAAAGATACGTTTCAATGGTACCCACAGACTGCTCAATGAAGCGTACATAAGCATTTCCCGAATCAACGACCGTTAAGTTCGCGCCATTCAGGCGCAACCCTTTGGGAAGATTCCACTCTGTTCGTGCAAAATTCTTGTCATTTTTCAGCCCCTTCTTTCCGCTCCCCGCATAGGAAGAAACGAGTCCCGTCGAATCAATCGAACGGATGCGATGATTCATCGAATCCGTCACATAAAATATACTTCCAGACCGTGAAGGCTCTATGGCAAAAGGTGTATGAAATTGTGCTGTCAACCTCGCGCCATTTTTAAAGCCTTGTGTGCTTCCAGCCCACGTTTTTACTTTGCCTGAAGAAAGCTCGATCTGCCGAATACGATGGTTTCCTGAATCGACCACCAACAACCCTAGCTGTGATGTCCACAGCAACCCAATCGGTTTGTTGAACTGTGCTTTAGCCCCACTATCATCCTTAAGGCCAGGCTTTCCTGAGCCTGCCACCTGTTGGACACAGAGAAGAGCACCTTCATCGACACGACCATCACAATCATTATCGAGTCCATCACAAAGCTCTACAGCAGGCTTTGTTGTGCTCTCACAAACAAGCTTTCCCTTCACACACCCAACAACCTCACCTCGCTGACACAAACCGATCTTGCTTGTGTCCTTGCAAAGTGTTCCCGTCTCCTGAACCTTGTCATCGATCTTTCCGTTGCAATCGTTGTCTTTCCCGTCACAACGCTCGGGTTGTGGACGCAACGCAGAGCACCCCAACCACCTTCCTTCCACACAAAACTCCAGACCTTCTCCACAGGCAGAGCGGCAGATGCGCCTAACGGAATCATCGATCAATCCATTGCAATCGTCATCTTTGAGATTGCAAGTCTCAGGCTTGGGTTTGGGTGCAGAGCACTTTGCCCAACGCCCACTCTCACACTTCTCTTCTCCTGGCCCACAGTTCGTTTTGCGCTGTCGGTTTAAACTGTCATCCACAAAACCATTGCAATCATTATCGCGACCATCGCAAACTTCAGGAGTTGGACCTGACTCCGCATAACAACTTCCAGACCACACTCCACCCTGGCATCGCTGCTCTCCAGGCTTGCAGTTACCCAAGGCACTCCCACAAGGGCGAACCGCACCCAGAGCGCACGGGCATCCTTCATCAACGATGCCATTGCAGTTGTCATCTTTGTTGTTGCAAACTTCCTTACTCGGTAAGATCTGCTCCTGACAAACCCCCCAACGCGTCGCCCCCTTTTGCTTTTCACACACTCGAAATCCAGACTTACAAGAACCGCGAGTTGCTGTCCCTGTGGGGCCACCATAACAAGGCTCTTTCTCCCCTTCTTTGCTGCACACACACTCCGGCGCATCATCGATCCTACCGTTGCAATCGTCGTCTCGCTTGTTGCAGATCTCCGACTGTGGCTTCACCTCATTAAGACACACCCCCGACCACTTCCCTGTGACTGTGTTGCATCGCTCCGAACCACCTGCACACACTCCCTTATTTTCCGTTCCTTGTGGACCACTGTAACAAGGCCGTACCTGACCAGGATTGCAAAAGTCTTTGCAGTCGGGATCAGACTTATCGTAAATACCGTCACAATCATTATCGATGCCGTCACCACACAGCTCTTTCGAAACTTCCGGCTCTTTTTTATTCAGAGGCTTGCAATCACCCCACTTGCGAACCTTGAGATCTTGCCCGCAGACCTGAAGTCCAGAGGGGCAGTTTCCACCTTCTGGAACCGGTCGCACACGACAACCTCGTCGCCCTCCACGCTTCGAGCAGGCGTCGCGTTGAAACGCATCACAAACCCCCTTGGAGGAACAGTACCCCTCGTAGTTTTGGTTGTTGCATTCACACTTGCGCTGGCATGGACTGCCATTGGGGTTGATGGTCAACGGGCTGGGAACTGCATCGTCATCGCAGATCGGAGGAGGCCCGCAAGCTTTGATCGCAAACAACAAACAACAAACCAACCAAAGCCCACAAAGACGAGAACATACACGAACCATTTCTATTCGACTCCTGCCCATACTTACAACAAGATAGATAACCGCTCACAAGAATCTGCCCAAAGAAACAGCAAAAGTCTAGCTCCCTCTCTCGAATCTCAAGAAAGACAGGGTATCCCTGTTGAATATCGAGTCAAAGAGACGGGGGAAGATACGCTCCCTCTCTCGAATCTCAAGAAAGAAAGGGCATCCGTCGTTTGTGTTAATTAAGTGTATGGCGATGATGGGTCTCACCGACCCTTGCCCTATTTCCGTTCGTGACTCATGACTCAGAAGACCAGATTCTTGCATCTTTTGTAACACAGCCTCATACTACAAGAGGAAAGAATCACTTCTGCAAAGAGGTTATCACATGCAAGAGCACACACCATGGCATGATGACCTATCTTCAGAGGATCCAATACTCCAGCAGCTCCCATTGATGTGGAAACTTGGTTCTTCGGGATGGCTCGGCTTTCTCCTCAGCGTATGGTTTGGCATCGCCCCGAACACTCACGCGGCTCCAAACAAGTCTTCGCCTCCACAACGACAACCAGAGGCGAAAAAAAAGCAGAGAGAGTCTGCAACAACAGCCCACAACGAGACACCCAAGTGCAAAACGCAGCTTCGGGCCGTTCAAACCAAAACGCGACAAACCGGCAACGACTCGACTCTCATGGTATCCGCTCTCTCTCCTCCACGCGCCTTCCAGGTACAGTGGCCCTTCAACGCACAACAAACATCGCCCCAACAAGTCAAAGGTCGTGAGATACTCACTCTCTCTTTCCACCTCTCTCACACATCCAACACTCCTAAAGCTTTTCTCGTTTATCGAAATCTATCTTCCAAGCTGTTTAACAAAGAGCACAAGATCCAGATCAAGCGATTGATTCGAGCCCCCCTGCAAGACAAAGGGCTGTTTCGATGGTCTCTACAAAAGCTACCCTTTGGCCCTGGAGATCTCATCGAATACTTCATCGAAGTGGAAGACTCAAACTCGTACTCTTGCGTCCAACGACAGCGAACCGCTCGACGTTACCTCAAGTTCTTTTCCCCGATCGAACAACACTGCAAGATCATGAAGCAAGAAAAGAAGCTCCTTCATGATATGGTTGATTTCCTCGCGGACTTGCTGGAAGCACACACCGCACAAGC
>JALTMC010000330.1:2663-19118 GCA_027005175.1 Myxococcales bacterium | reverse complement strand
TATTAAAACAAAGACTTGTAAAACAATCAACCCCGCAAGGGCTAGAGCTTCGGCTTGGATGCCGTTTTCTTGGTTTTCTTTTTCTTGGCCTTGAGCCACCAAGGATGTTTCATTCCTTTGAACAAAGGACGTAACCAGTGCGCGAGAAAGCCTTGGATATACCAGCGTTTGTTCGTCTTCTTTAAAAACAAAATTATATCGGTACTGCTGGTATTGCCCTCAGCAAACACAAGCAGATCAAAGGCACCAAACATAGTGTTGCCTTGTTTGGCAAACCGCTTCGAGAATCGATTGCCTTTGGGGGCACGAGAGGCATGAATGCGAGAGTGAAGAATAAAGCGTCGAAACTTTGTTGTTTGAGCAAGCAGTCCTTTCTCAAGGAGCACACGAAACTTCGGATGCATCGTTGGTGACAAGATTGCCCTGAATGAAGGACGCTGTTTCATCAAGCGACGAAAAAAGGTGACGAGAGCAGCCTCAGGACTGTCTTGTCCTGGATTTGCTTTTTGTAGTTGCTTCGCCAAGCATTCGATCGCAGGAGAATAGACCTGCCAACCTCGAAACTCACGGGCCGTTCCGATAGTCGTTTTCGCGTTCTTCCAACTGCAGATCGTTTTGACGCTCTTTCGAGCTATAGCTTCCATTGGGAAGAGTACAGGCACAAGACATGCGAACAAAAACGCGAAAATGGATCGTTTACGACTCATCTGTAGCTCCTTTTGTCTCGGTCTAGATCAGGGTGTCAAACAACTCTTTTCGAGGGTTGGGAATGACGACCTGGTTGACCAAAAGACCGCGCTTTTTAACAACCTCAGCGCCTGCATCAATGGAGTATTGAACGGCATCAACATCGCCCGTAAAGACAACATATGCTTTTCCACCTAGAGCCATCGCAAGACGACACTCCACCACCTCGACCAGTGCCGCTTTTGCGATCTGATCGATGGCTTCAATTAAAGAGGCTACCGAGAAGGACTCAATAATACCGATAGCACCGCTACCGCGGAACATACCAGAGGAAGACACCGCAGGGAATACAGCGGGATGAACATTGGGAATGATAAATTGATCGATGGTACATTCCTTCCCGATTGCAACGCCAGCGGCGACGCTGGCTTCGATGTCCTGAACCTCACCAGCGACCAAAACCATGTATTTTCCCGAGCAGATGGTTCGGGCAAGCACCAGGAGAACATCGGCAGCTTTGAGCATCGCATCTGTAGCTTCAATGCCACGAGCAATACTTGAAAGCTCCAGAAAACCGATAGCAGGGGGAGTGGGTTTATCGAAACTTCTCCAGCTCATAAATTACCTCGTCAACCAGATACTGTTGTCATCGATACGGGCTACATATCCATCGATACTTGCATGAATGTTGGCACCGAGTTGTCCATCGGGAATCGCCGCGACAAGTTGGCCGACTTTCACAACCTCCCCCTCCCCAACAATCGGTACCGCAGGAGCACCAGCGTGTTGTTTCAGCATCAACTGTACATTCATCGGCTCCAGAACCTTGGTTGTCATTGGAGCGGTAACATCCCAGTCTGTCAGTCCTAAGCGTTGAATCAATCGTGGGATAGGCACACGACGACTGTCTCGCATGGGATGAACTCTGTCCAAGCCAATGAGGTGCTCTTTGGGCCATCCACGTGCATTCCAGATGGCTTTGGAACGGATCTGCATGTCTTTCACAGGCAGGTCTTCAGGGCAGGCATACAAGTCGCAGATACCGCACTCACAACACAACAGGCCAAGTCTTGCCCAATGAGCTTCTTTGTCCCCCTCAAAACCAACCGAACGCATCACCGCATGTGGTTCGATAGCATAACCAAGAAGATAACGAGGACACAGTTCCGTACAATAGCTACACTGGTCACAAGCAGAGCGAGAGATGTGAACATTGGCCTCATCGCTTCGTGTTTTGCGACGATAGAGATGGTGTTCTCTGGGGATCACGATATAACCTGCTGATGTCTTGGTCACAGGAGCATCCAGATCATCCAGAGCTTTCCCCATCATCGCACCACCATCGAGAAAAACCGGGTCCTCCACAGTCGCCCCTCCCGCCAAAGCGAGAAGCTCTCGCAGAGAAGTTCCAAGAGGTGCCACAACAGAGAGAGGCTCATGAACAGCACCCGCGATCGTCAGCGCGGAATGTGTCACAGGAACATCCTCCATGGCACAAGAGATATTGATCAGTGTTTCGACATTGTTGACAACACAACCCACATCAAGAGGTATCCCTCCTGGTGGAATCAAGCGTCCCAACACATCATATACGATGATAAACTCATCTCCAGCAGGGTAGAAGTTGTCGTAGAGGTAGAAGTCGATGTTCCCACTCACGTACTTTTCGAGTTGGGCTATCGCTCTTTTGTACTTCTTCTTGATCGCGACGATGCCACGAGACGCCCCAGTGGCTTTCATCCCAAGACGAAGTCCATGCACCATGCGTTGTGCATGCAGCTCCATAAGCTGCTGATCCTTGCACAGCAAAGGCTCACACTCCGCAGCGTTGGCAATAAAAAAGTCTACACTTGCATCGAGCTTGACATGCGCAGGAAAGCCTCCACCTCCCGCACCGACAATGCCTGCCTGTCGGACCTTCTCCACGATATCTTTTGCCGAAAAAGACGATGAGAAATGCGGCATATAAACCTACTCCAACCTCATTTTCAATTCAATGAGAAACAAATACCTGGTTCTGCATTCTAGGAATGGCGACCAAAGAAGTTGAACATATGTGGGAATTGTAAATCCCGAAGGTTCCGGCGATTGCCGTTCGAAATGTTCAAGTTGTTTTCTCGCTGTTCCTATGTTCAAGCGGCCAACGACTCGGTTCAAGCGGCCGACGTCTACGTCCGAATGGTGTGAAGGGGCCAAACTAGCAAAGGGGGCAAGGAGAGTCAAGACTCTATCTTTGCTCTGTTCACGAGATGTGAAGTGAGCTTTGAGAGAAGGCCAAAAGCACCGGTATTGACAGGAGAAAAAGAGAAAAAAAGAATCGTCTGTAGTTCTTGACACTCCTGATTTGCTGTGCTAGGGTTTGCCCTTCTTTGTTAGCGGCTCACCTGAGAATACCACCGATGATTCGGAACAGTAGTTCCGGCCGATTACCCAAACGGTCGTCCCACAATTCAAGAAAGAGGACACGTATATATGGCTGATGCATTAGGGATGATTGAGACAAGAGGCTTTGTTGGAGTCGTAGAAGCCTCTGACGCGATGGTCAAAGCAGCGAAAGTAGAGCTTGTTGGCTACGAAAAGATCGGTGGTGGTTTTGTCACGGTCATTGTTCGTGGAGATGTGGCGGCTGTCAAAGCGGCGACAGAAGCAGGGTCTAGAGCGGCTGAAAAAGTGGGTGAGCTTGTCTCCGTTCATGTGATTCCCAGACCTCACTCCAACGTAGATAGCACACTCCCCCTTGGTCGCAATGGTGAGAAGTCTGGGGATTGAGACGGACTGTTGAGCGTTCAACAGCAACTCAAACCTTGGACAATCCGACCAGAGAACGTGATCCCGACACGGGAGTCATCACAGAGATGATCGCAAGATTCAGACACTCTGCATTGCTGTGATTGTACCTGAGTGCTCCCGTCCCCCCTTACGGGACAAACCCATTGTGTCATGTTGGTTTCAGCAGCCACAAACCAAGGGGTTGGTGCTCGAAAGAAAGGGGTACTTGGGCTTCGTTCTCTTCTCGTTGAAGGAGCATTGATGCAACTCGGGAAAATTGTTGGAACGATCGTTTCAACACAGAAAGACGAGAAGCTCGAAGGAATAAGACTGCATGTCGTCAAGTACCTTGACGTCCAATGCCAGGAGACAGGAGGGATGGTTGTTGCCGTCGACTCTGTCGGTGCCGGCATTGGAGAGGTTGTTCTTGTTGCTGCGGGCAGTGCGGCTCGCCAGACAACAATAACCCAGGGAAAACCAGTAGACACCGTCATTATGGCGATTGTTGACCTCGTAGAGGTTCACGGGGAAACGCGTTACAGCAAATAATTCGGAAGAAGATTCTCTTCTCCTGTATGCCTATGGCACCCCCTCTCCTGGTTTTGTCGCCAGCAAAACCAGTACTTCCCAAAGGGAAAGGTGGTTTTTCTGATGAAAGTGACGGACGATCAAATTCGCTCCATTGTCGACCGCGTCGTCGAGCAGTTGGCAGTCGATTCCCACGAGCCTTCCAACCCTACCCAAGCACTCCCTCGAACTTCTGTTCCCGTACTGGCCCCTTCGCCTCCTGCCCGCCCTACATTTGTACCGGGTCCACGAGCCTGGGGCTCGGGTGTGGGAGAGTTGGGCTGTTTTCCCGACCTTGACACTGCTGTAGAAGCGGCACAGAAGGCATTCGAAGAATTTCGGAGCATCTCTATAGAGCAACGCAAAAGGATCGTTGCAGCGGTTCGTGAGATCTGCATGGAGCACCTTGAAGATCTGGCCCGAATGGCCGTGGAGGAAACGGGGCTTGGCCGGTATGAAGACAAGCTGGTAAAAAACCGCCTTGCTATTCTCAAGACCCCTGGTGTTGAAGACATTGAAGCCAACAGTTTTGTGGGAGACGACGGGCTCACTCTCGAAGAGAGATGTCCCTTCGGTGTTCTCGGCAGCATCACCCCCACCACCAATCCCTCAGAGACCATTATCAACAACGGTATTGGGATGTTGGCAGGTGGAAACAGTGTGGTCTTTCACCCTCACCCTTCGTCCCGAAAAGTATCCCTCTTTACGATCAACATCATGAACAAAGCGGTCATCTCAGAGGGGGGTCCCCCCAACCTCTTCACCACCTTGCGCTCTCCCACCATCCAAAGCGCACAGCGATTGATGAAGCACCGAGGTATCCGACTGTTGGTCGTCACCGGCGGCCCTGTTGTTGTGCGAGCTGCGATGCAGTCGGGGAAACGAGTGATCGCTGCCGGACCGGGGAACCCTCCGGTGGTTGTTGATGAGACTGCCGATTTGGAACAAGCCGCACGTGACATCGTGACCAGTGCAAGCACAGACAACAATATTATCTGTGTGGTCGAAAAGGAGATCATCGCCACAAGAAAAGCTCTTGCTCCGCTCAAGAAATACATGCTCAAACACGGGGCCGTGGAGTTGAGCCCTTTCCAAACCAGACGCTTGAAGAACCTTATCCTGGACGATCATGGGCATGTTGAAAAGAGGTTTGTGGGTAAGGATGTTCAGGTCATCTTGCGAGAGATTGGGATGGAAGTGGATGCCTCCAAGCGGCTGGCCATTACTCAAACCGACGCAGATCACCCCTTTGCTGTGCAAGAGTTGATGTTGCCCGTTGTTCCACTGATACAAGCCAGAGATATCGATGAGGCGATCGATATCGCATACACACTGGAACAAGGCTGCTTTCACACCGCCTGCATTCACTCCAAAAATATCGACAATATGCACAAGATGGCCATCAAGATGAACACAAGTTTGTTTGTCAAAAACGGCGGCTCTCTGGCGGGTTTGGGTCTGGGAGGTGAAGGGCCAACATCCTTCACCATCGCCTCTCCCACAGGAGAAGGCATGACCACAGCCCGCACATTTACTCGTATCCGAAGATGTACCCTCAAGGGATACTTTGGTGTCCTCTAAAGTATCGGTCTTATGAAGCGAAATGCGATCATCAATGCTGTTCGACTGGCTGGGATTATGGATTCCGGAGATGGGGGAGAACCAACGTATCGCAAGCTCTTGGCGAAAGCGGATACAGTCATTGCCAATGGCAGTGAATCCGAACCTCTCCTCGCCACCGACACGGTATTAATGGAAGAAAGACCCGATCTCGTCATGGACGGTTTGAAGCTCGCGATGACGGCGACAGGAGCCCGGGAAGGAATTATCGCAACCCGAGGAGCACAACCGAAGTTGCTCGAGTCTCTGAACCAGGCTCTCCCCTCTGATGGCTCCATTTCACTCTTTCCGCTGAGAGACCACCATCCGACCGGAGATGAAGTCCACCTCACCTACGACATCAAAAAGCGTGTTGTTCCTGAAGGAGGAAGCCCCAGAGACATCGGTATTGTCGTGAATGATGTTGTATCGTTGGCTCAGATGGCTCGGGCAATGGGAGGGAAGGCTGTCACAGAAAAGCTCGTCAGTATCGTGGGAGAGGTCGCGGAACCCAAAATCGTAAGAGTACCGATAGGAACAACCTACAGTGATCTATTGGATATGGCAGGCGGCACCACACAACATCCTGTAGCCATTTTGGATGGGGGTCCACTGCGAGGAGGGTTGGTTCAGAACCACAGTCTTGGGATCACCAAAACAACAAATGGGATCACGGTCTTGGCACAAGACCACTGTATCATTCGCATAAAAAGCAAAAGCACCACACAGATGCTAAAACAATCCAAGGCGGCTTGCAGTCAGTGTATGCGATGCACAGACATGTGTCCACGCTACCTCGCAGGGCACGACATCTTTCCCCATCAAATGATGCGGGCCATCAACTACAACAAGGTAGACACAGAGCACTTGATGTCTTCCTTTTTGTGCAGCCAGTGCGGTGTCTGCGACTTGATAGCCTGTGATGTGATGCAACTCTCTCCCCGACAGCTTTTTGCAGAGACCCGGAATGAGTTAGAGCAAAGAGGACTTCACTATCCCAAAACACAAGAAGAGCCAAAGGTACGTTCCGGTTACGAAAATGCCAGGGTATCCCTTCCCATGCTGCTCAAAAAGATGGATATTCAGCGCTATCTTCAAAAGCTCCCTTACGAGGGGACAAAACACGTTGGCTTGGTTCGAGTACCGCTTGAGAAACGCTTTGGTGTACCTGTGATCCCCCAGGTACGAGTGGGAGAAAGGGTACGAATGGGTGATAGGATAGCAGAGAGTCCACTGGATCAACTTGGGTTGTGTTTTCATGCATCCATTGCAGGTCATGTTAGCGATATTTGTGACGCATGGATCGAGATTCGCACCAGACGATAAGGAAAAGAGGAATGCAGGAGCCCGCTCTCGGGATGATCGAATACAAGTCTGTGGCAAAAGGTATCTTTTCCACCGATGCCATTGCCAAAAAGGCGCCCGTACGGATTCTCCAATCCCACCCGATCTCTCCCGGAAAGTACATCACTCTTTTTGGTGGTGAAGTGGGGGATGTGGAAGAATCTCACAAGGCTGGTGTTGTGGCAGCCGGAGACGGGCTCGTCCATGACATTATCATCCCTCAACTCCATCACAGCGTGCTATCGGCGATCGCAGGAAGCACCGCGATTGAGACCTTCGGTGCTATCGGTATCGTCGAAACCTTCTCCGTATGCTCTTGCGTTTTTGCCGCTGACCGAGCAGCCAAGACAACACCTGTTCAACTCGTAGAACTCAAATTGGGTAGTGGACTCGGAGGAAAAGGCTACTTTGTGATCACCGGAGAACTCCACCAACTTGAAGCATCGATGGAAGCAGCATGGCGTTATGCACAAAAAGAAGGTATGTTAGCCAATTATGAGATCATCCCTTCCCCCCATCCTGAATTTCTTGAAAAAGTATTCCAGAGGTAGGAGATAAGACATTGCAACTGGCAAAAGTAATTGGCACAGTGGTAGCCACAGTCAAAGACCCATCCTTGAAGGGGATTAAGCTCCTGATGGTGGAGCCTCTCAACGACCGACTGGAACCCTCTGGAGAGCCCTTTGTGGCCATCGACTCTGTTCAGGCTGGCCCTGATGACTTGGTCTATCTCACCATGTCTCGCGAAGCCAGCTTAGCACTTCCCAACCCCTTCAGCCCGGTAGATGCTGCCATTACCGGAATTGTGGACCAAGTCTATAGTAACGAAGATAGTGGGATCGTCGGGAAAAAGGAGATCTTTGGGACATGATCTTGGGAAGAGTTAAAGGAAATGTGGTTGCCTCAGAAAAGCATCCCTGCTTTGAGGGACATACGGTTCTTATCGTTCACCCCATCGACGAAAAAGGCAACGATTGTGGACAATCATTTCTTGCCTGTGACTCTGTTCAGGCAGGAGAAGGTGATGTTGTCCTTGTCCAACGAGAAGGGAACTCAGCCCGTCAACTCCTGGGCACACAAGACGATCCATTTCACTCGGTAATTGTTGGTATTGTAGACAAGGTATTCTGTGCAGAATAACAAAAGATAAGGGTTCGCCATGAGTCAAAATAACAACCTTGATGAGATTGTCCGCAAGATCACCCAGCAAGTGGTGGAGCGCTTGCAATCCGGTGGAGCCGGCATGCAAGCTGGTGGGTCTTGTGGAGATGCCCCCTGTCTGCTCTCCATGGATAACTGCGATGGATGTGGTCATTGTGCCACAATCAAAAAAGATGCCTGTGGCAATATTATCAACTCCGGCGCTGTACGAATTGGCGCAAAGCCTGGATTTGGAGAGAAGATCGACCATACTCTCGCCAAATACATCGACCACACCTTATTAAAGGCGGATGCTACCCGAGAAGAGTTGTTAAATATCTGCGACGAAGCCAAGCGTTATCAGTTTGCTACCGTTTGCGTCAACGCGAGCAATATCCCGCTGGTCGCACGACAATTGCGAGGCTCTGGCGTCAAACCCATCGCGGTGGTTGGCTTTCCATTGGGCGCATCAACGAGTCATGCCAAAGCTTTTGAGGCCAAAGAGGCGATCCGAAACGGTGCCCAAGAGATAGACATGGTTATCAACATCGGTGCACTCAAGTCCAGAGAGTACCAACTGGTGTATGAAGACATTCGCGAAGTTGTCAAAGCTTCAGCACCCTACAAAGTCAAGGTCATCCTTGAAAACTCAAGTCTCACAGACGAAGAAAAAGTCATTGCCTGTACACTTAGCAAAACAGCCGGTGCAGCCTTTGTAAAGACCTCCACCGGTTTTGGTTCAGGTGGAGCCACTGTAGAAGATGTCGAGCTGATGCGAAGAGTGGTAGGTTGTGACATGGAAGTCAAAGCTTCTGGCGGTGTTCGTTCACGAGAAGACGCGGAAAAGATGATAAAGGCTGGAGCCAATCGAATCGGTGCTTCAGCGAGTATCGCCATTGTCACTGGAAAAAAAGCCGCAAAAGGAAAATATTAATCTCCCCCTGGATACCGAAAGACACCGAAAGACACCGAAGCACCGGAGCACTCATGCTATCTCAATATTTCGAGCTGCGAACCCTCACTTTTATCGACAGTTTGCAACCTCAGTTGGCCCAGTTTATTGCTCAAAAGAATAGCGTCTATGATCCCTCAGAGTACGATTCTGCGCTGGTGATGGAGATCTCACCTGCCATGGAGATCCACCGTATGGTTGACCTCGCCTTAAAGGGCACAAGCGTGCGACTCGGAGAGATCATCACAGAGCGACACTTTGGTTTGTTTGTCGTTCACCATCCGACCCACGGCGAAGTTCAAGAAGCGGGTCGAGCCGTTCTTCGAGAAACAGGATTGGACGAAAATGACCGCGCCCCGATCCAACTCCTGACCAACCAGATCATCCGAGGTGTTGAAAAGGATCACTCCATGTTTTTCTCCAGCCTCGCCTCTGGGAACATGGTCCTCTCGGGTGAATCACTCTTGATTCTGGAAGCCAAGCCCGCTTCCTATATGTCCCTCATTTGTAACGAGGCACTCAAAGCAGCAGAGGTCAAACTGATTCACATCAAACCTTACGGTGCAACGGGACGGCTGATCTTGAGCGGAAAGGAATCGGAGATCGATTCCTGCGCAGAAGCTGCCCTACAAGCCATTGAGCATCTCAACCATATGCAAGCCACCAAGACCGGAAGTCAGTTGGGTTAAAATCAATGGGTTCAAGGCGAAGTTATCTCAGCAACCTGATTGCAGAGATCTCTCAAAAACTAGACCATAAAGGTTTCACCGCCAATCACGATGGCAATATATCCGCTCGCCTCGACGATGTGCTGCTCGCCACCCCAACCTCCGAGAGCAAAGCTTCCATCAAGCCAGAGATGGTCATCACCCTCGATATGGAGGGCAAAAAGATCGAGGGGATCGGCAGACCTTTCTCGGAGATCAAGCTCCACCTCTCCGCCTACCGTGCAAGACCCGATGCCAACGCTGTGGTCCACGCCCACCCCCCCTTTGTCACCGCACGAGGCCTTGTCAACCAGCCAATATATCCAGCACTCCCTGAAGCTATCGTATCCATTGGTGACTGTATTCCTGTCACCCCTTTTGCAATGCCTGGCGCTCCCGAGAATGACAAACTGATCCATGATGGATTGCAAATCGCCGATGTCATCATGATGACAGGCAATGGGATCTTAGCCATTGGAGATGACCTTGAACAAGCATGGCTACGCCTCGAGCTTGTCGAGCATCTCGCCAAAATCGAATATTATGCCATGCAAATGGGGCAGCCAATGACCCTAGCTCAAGAACATCGTGACACTCTACTCAAAAAACGTGCATCCATCGGCTTAGGACCCCAAAACCGACAAGAGAAAATAGCAGCCCTCCAAGAAAAAGCTCTGCGAGAAAAGGAAGCACGCCAACAGTGGAAAGAAGAACTCCACCAACAAGCCAAAACACAGAAACAAGAGACCAAATCTGTTGACACAACACAGCCTCCGTCACCAAAAGCAGCAGGGACCGAAGCCTCTGTCCCCATCGACCCAACACGACTCGAAGAACTTGTCCTTGATGAGGTCAAGAAGATCTTTCAGGGAAACTCCTGAAAATCCCAAGACACTCTCTTCTCAGCTACCGCAACGAAGTCATATGCTGACGGCTGTGCTGTTTCCTGAAAGACCCAAGACGCTCTCTTCTCAGCTACCGCAACGAAGTCGTCGCAAGAACTTGGCCCTTTTTGGTTCCATCAGACGGGCTGGAGTCCATCTCACTTTTAATCTCTTTGTCATCGCAGCAATCGATTGCAAAAAGATCTTACAAACCTACACAACGAGTCGCTCACGGAGTCGCTCGCTGAGGACATGCTCGCTGAGCATGGTTTGCAAAGTAGGATGGAGATCATCATGCACCTTCCGAACCTGTAGTTTTTGGGCTTGTTGCCATTTTTCTGCTAAACTCACAATGTATCAATTGGGCATGATAAGTTTCTCTTTGTTTTGACCTTATGGATGATCGTATGCCCCTTTTTTCTTTGTTCAGGTATTGGATTGACAGGGGAGCGAGAGATGAGAACTCCGGTGATTGCTGGCAACTGGAAGATGAACATGCACAAGAGGCAGGCTTTGGAGCTTGTTCAAGGTCTCCACTATGGACTCACCTGGCCTGGTGAAGTGGATGTGATTGTCGCCCCACCCTTTACAGCGCTCGATACTGTCGTTGAATTTTGTGCAAAATCCTATATCAGCGTCGCAGGGCAAAATATGCATTGGGAAGAGAGTGGTGCTTTCACTGGAGAGATCTCCCCCTCCTTCCTCAAAGATGCAGGCGCAGATTATATCCTTATCGGCCACTCCGAACGTCGCAAATACTTCGGTGAAACCAATGAGATCGTCAACAAGAAAATCAAGGCAGCCTTCCAACACAATCTGATCCCCATCGTGTGTTTTGGAGAGACCCTGGAAGAACGTGAACGCGGCGACTTTGTCAGAGTCATTGAACAACAGATCCTTCAGGGCCTCACAGGCCTCACTCACGAAGAAGGCTCCGAGCTTATCATCGCATACGAACCTGTATGGGCGATTGGAACAGGCAAAACCGCCACTCCCACACAAGCAGAAGAAGCTCACGCCTTTATCCGTGCACACCTCTTTCAGCTCTTTTCCCCCGATGTCGCAGACGCTGTACGAATCCTCTATGGTGGCAGTGTCAAGCCCAAGAACAGCAGAGAACTGCTCTCCCAAAAGAACATCGACGGTGCCCTTGTCGGCGGAGCAGCCCTCAAAGCAGAAGACTTCATCGGAATTATCAAAAGTGCCAACGCCTAACCGGATGGACCCCGGATCTTAAGATGTAGTTTCAACTTCAAGTAGCAAGTTGTCTCGCTTCGAGACAACGACGACCACTTGTCCGAAGCGGGATCTTAAGATGTATTTTCAACTTCAAGTAGCAAGAGGTACCGATATTGAACACCACAGAACTGATTGTCATTGGAGACCGGGTTCTCTTAAAAGTCGATGACTCCGAAAAGCGAACAGAGGTGGGTCTCTATCTTCCGGACACTGTCCGCGATAAAGAAGATGTCCTGGAAGGGACGATCATTAAAACAGGACGAGGCACCCCGCTTGTGGAGCCTTCCCTGCTCACAGACTGGAGCTCCTCCGAAGTCTCTGTCCGCTATATGCCCATGGAAGCAAAACCGGGAGATCACGCTCTATTCCTAAAAAAAGCAGCCATTGAACTGGAGTTTGAGGGGGAAAAGTATCATATCGTCCCACAAAGTGCTATCCTAGTCCTTGTTAGAGAAACCCCGAAAGACAGTGATGAATTGGTGTGAAGCACAGCAGAGTGTGAGTCACGAAGTAAAAGAAATGGACGTAGAAATGGCAACCCAACAAGTTGAACGAATACATTCAGGAGAAAACCGCGTGCTTGTGAGTGCGATTTGAGATATTCAAGTTCATCAATCGTCGCTTCTAGCGGAACCTCCTGTATTTTCGTGGAGCTTGCAGTCCTACTCTAAGGGTGAGAAGTATACAAAAGAGCACTCAAAACCACTTACCCTACAGGGAAAAACAAAGAGCTGAGCCGACTTCAGTCGGGTTTTTCTTCCTCAGAGTCGGTGGTTTTAGCCCCACGAGAGAAAGAAGCAAACTTGCACACCAAAGGAGGCCATTCCTGGTCATGGTCATGTCCATTTTATTTCCATCATCCTATCCAAACCATAGCGTATTTTTACTCAAACACTGTAAAAGGACCGCAAGAAGGAGCTTGCTTGTTCCTTAAGAAGAAACTTGCTTGTTCCTTAAGAAGAAACTTGCTTGTTCCTTAAGAAGAAACTTGTTTGTTTCTTAAGAAGGAGCTTGTTTGTTCCTTGTTTTCACAAAGAGACCGCATCGTTGCCGAAATATTCCAGCTTGCTCCAACAACCAGAACGGTGAACTCACAGGTAATTTCGCGATGTCCATGTCTTTCAGAAGCTGCTGGGAGCCCATAGAAAACATCATACAGTTAAATTCAAGTGTAGCAGAATTTGCATCACAGCGACCTCACACTAGAAGCATCGTTTGTTCGTATGTATAGGGTCAATCGAAACAAAGTTTCTTTAAAACGCAGAAAACAAACAAGGGAGGAGAGTATTTGATGAGGGTTGTTATCATCGGAAATGGTGTAGCGGGCATCACCTGCGCTATGACAGTCAGAAAACACGACAAGGATGCATCCATTACAGTACTCAGCGGGGAGACCGAATACTTTTTTTCCCGTACAGCGTTGATGTACGCTTATATGGATAAACTCACACGACGAGATCTGGAGCCCTATGAACGCTCAGAGTACGCTCGACAAGATATCAAGCTCATCAAGGGCTGGATGGTCGATTGCAACACGCAAACCCAACAAGTCGTGCTCGACAATGGCGAACGCATTCCCTACGACAAGCTTGTCTATGCTGTAGGAGCCAAGCCCAATATGTTCCCCTGGGACGGTATGGATCAAGTGAAAGAAGGCAAAGTTCACTTTGTATCCATGCAAGACCTGGAACAATGTGAACGCCTCACACCCAGCACACAACATGCTGTTGTAATCGGAGGCGGGCTGATTGGCATTGAGCTGGTCGAGTGCCTGAGACATCACGGTGTCAAAGTCACCTTCCTGGTTCGAGAATCCTATTATTGGCCCATGGCACTGGGTGAAGAAGAAGCTACTTTTGTTACAGCAGAGATGAGACACCATGGTGTCGATGTCCGCCTGACTGAAGAAATGACTCGTGTGGAAGTAGATGACAATGGCCGTGTCAAAGCAGTCCATACCAACAAAGGCAACGTTATCGAGTGTCAGATGCTCGGAATCGCAGCAGGCGTACGCCCCAACATCGACCGACTCAAAGACTTCTCCCAACCTCCCGAGTTAGGTCGGGGGATTGTGGTTAATGAGTATCTCGAAACGCCGCAAAAAAATGTCTACGCAGCCGGAGACTGTGCAGAGATCCATTTCCCCGGACAAGAACGCCCCACCACAGAGTTGATCTGGTACTCCGCCAAACGACAGGGGGCTCACGTAGCACGCAACATCGTCGGGCAACGCGAAGTATACAAGCCTCCTCTTTTCTTCAACAGCTCCAAGTTTTTTGAGATTGAATATACCACAGTGGGAGCTGTCCAAACACTTCCTGAAGGCTCCCCTACGATTTATCGCAAGATGCCAGGACAACCGATATCACAGCGAATTGCCCATGATGGTACCAAGGTTCTTGGATTCAATATGCTTGGGTCCCGATGGGATCACGAAGTATTGGAAGACTGGGTATTGGAAGCAAGATCACCACAATATGTCTTGGAAAACCTCCACAAAGCCCAATACGACGTCGAATTTGGCCGCGCAAAACTCGACAACATGCAAACCACCGAGATCCCCCTGGTTCGATGAGTCAAACAGTAACATACCCAATCTACTGTTTTTTACCGTAAAACCGAGTCACCGACCGCTTGCACACAAAACCGGGTCACCGACCGCTTAAACCGGGTCACTGACCGCTTGCACACAAAACCGAGTCACTGACCGCTTGCACACAAAACCGGGTCACCGACCGCTTGAACGATAAAGAGAGAGTACATATCATGCGACGACAAACTGCCATAGGCTGGTTACACCACGATGTGACTCATCGCGGGATAACAGCCTGGCTTCTTTCTGCAGCGATTCTTTTATTTTATATCGTCTTGTATTTTGGACATCGTCTGGGCCAAGGCCAGTGGAGTGCGACAGAAAGTGGTATTTTTTATATTCTTTTTGCAGGCATCGTTGGGGTCGGCGGATATATGCTGTGGTCTGACTCACAAGAAGCCGAGACTGTCCGCAAAGCACAGATGACAAAGACAGCTATCGGCTTGGTCGCCACCCTTTTGTTGGCAACCTTTGTTTACTTCACACCGGCCCTGATGAAAATGTTGGGTGAAACAGGCTTAGCCCAATCCCTAAGTCAGTTAGAGTGGGGAGCTACAGGAAATGCTATATTTCAAGCTATCTATGGTGTCATCTTAGCGTTTGGCATGGCCTCTATGTTTGCTCACCGCAAGGAGAAAGGACAGCCTCTCAAAGTCCTTGGATTGTTAGCCATACTACTAACTTCCACTTTGGTGGTGTTATTTTTATCAACCTATCTCATTCTTGCCATGCCGGGGAAATCACCTCCATCGACCTCTCTATTTTATGGAGTAGGCACCGGACTCAAACTGCTCCTTTGGTTTCTGGCTGGTTTTGGTGGGATGCTGCTTGTGAGTTTGGGCGGTGTGACTGTGATGGTTAAGAAAAAAGAGCACGCCGAAAACCCCCATCGATTCATCGGAATGGTGATGCTGCTGAGTTTCTTCTTTACCTTGGTCGCAGCCGTTCACGCGATGCCTACGTTGATGGGTGCTTTGCATGCCAAGCAAGATCCTTTCCGCCAACTCGCCCTCTCCATGGGCCTCGACAGCAAGTGGGTATTTTATGGGCTGCTCTATACTGTCTGTATTACCTCAGGCGGCTCCTATATGATCTGGAAATACTGGCACAATAAGTATCAGGTGATCCGCACCACAGTTGTGATGTTTGTTCAGGCCACAATCGCATTTTCGATCCCCTGGATCCTCAAATTGTTCCAACGACCGGACTACTACTTCAGCTATATCTGGCCCCTGAAGGTTGACTACTTCTATCCTTCCACCATTGCATACCAGATCAAAAGCGGACTTCCTGTTCCCTTCATTGTCTACAGCTTTGTAGCGGGACTCTTCCTCGCTCCCCTTGCAGGGATTGTATTTGGCAAACGCTGGTACTGCTCTTGGGTTTGTGGATGTGGTGGTCTGGCGAATACCTTTGGTGAGCCCTGGCGTCACCTGTCCAACAAGTCGAGCAAAGCCTGGCTCTTCGAAAAGTTCTCTATCAACGCTATACTGGTCATCACCATCCTAATGACGATCATCACTGCGCTGGCATGGTATTCAGGCAACAAACCACTCGGACAGATCGCCATGGAAACCCGAGGACTCTACGGGTTGGGTGTCTCTGCCGTCCTCTCCGGGGTTGTAGGTGTTGGACTCTATCCTCTCGGTGGTACGCGCGTTTGGTGTCGATTCGCCTGCCCCATGGCCGCCCTACTGGGACTCCTCCAAAAGCTTGGACGATTCCGTATTCGCGTCAAGCGCGACATGTGTATCTCCTGCGGTCTTTGCTCCAAATATTGCGAAATGGGTATCGACGTCCGCAACTACGCACAATCCAACCAGAACTTCACCCGCGCCTCTTGTGTCGGCTGCGGCCTCTGCTCCGAAGTCTGCCCTCGTGGCGTACTCCGCCTCGAAAATGTACCCCGCAAAACCCGCAAAGCTGAAGACCTCGGTGGTCGCTTAAACCAGAGCTAAATTCATTGGCACTGTG
>JALTMC010000330.1:0-2653 GCA_027005175.1 Myxococcales bacterium | reverse complement strand
AAGAAAGCCACTCTGTATTCTTATCAACGGACGAACACCCACAGCCACTCGGCCTGATGGCGACCTCTGAAGTCGTATCCTTTACTACGGGTGGCTCAGGCTGAGTATATGACTTTTCTTGGGGGTTGTGTTCCACAAGAGAGTCCACATCAACTTGAGGCACCTCAGCTTTGGGAAGTCGCTCTGGTTGGAGAGATGGTTCCTCTTGAGATGTCTTCTCTTGAGAAGAATCCGTATCACTTTGAGCAGACTCCATCGAGTCAGGTTGAGAACGTGGTTCTTCTTGGAAAGTCTTTTCAGGAGAAGTTCCCGTATCAACACGAGGAGTCTCTGGAGGGTCCCCTGCATCAACGCGAGGGATCTCTGGAGGGTCCCCTGCATCAACACGAGGAGTTTCAGTTCGAGGGGGTGATGTGGGAGGAGAGCGGATCAGCTCAATACCTTTGCCGGTCTTGAGATTCCGCGAGTACTGCTTCTTCGTGGCATTATTCCAATGCTCATGGACACCCAGACTACGGAGCCTTGTACCGTCTTTTTCGGGGTCATACTTTGTTCCAGAAGGGGGATTGTTGGCCTGGGCTGCCTCATGAAGATAGCGATCTCCATTCGCCATATTCTGACTTTTTGTGCGGGTGTACGTCTCTTCCCAAATAAAGTCAAAAGCAACGGAGTCGATAGCTACGATATCTTGTGATGCAAAGATACTCGAAGGCCAATGATTATTAAAAGGAGGCATGGCCCATTTTTTAGGATTCCCTGAAAAGCTCTTGGCACCGTAAAGACCATCGATCAAGAAAAGCATGGTCTTCCCCCCCAGGTCCTTGTGCCCCATAAGATCGACAACAGGTGCGTAGCTCTTCATCGAAAATTTCCAGGACTGCGTTTTGCTATGAAGACTACCTGGATTATGGATTGAGCCAAAGAAGTTCTTTCCACAAAGGGTCACAGGTGCGATCACAGCATGACGCTTAAGGATCGCCACATTGATCTGATAATCTGCGTTTACTACAGATTTTGGAAGATCACTGGTTTGACCGTCAGCGTAATAGACGACATTCTTGACCCAGACCGTTGCGGTACGACCGTTTGTTCCTCGGCTATCCACAAAGCGAACCTTCGGAAACGCCTTGTTTATGGGTTTGTAGATCACATCACTGATCGCACGAGTGGCGTCGTACACTGTGATGGAGCCAGGAGGAACTTTGGCTTGGTTTACCAGTTGTTTTACAAGAGACAACAGAAAGTGAGGAGAAGCGTCAATACTATTCTGTTTGGTGCTATATGGCTGATTCCCCATATTGTTCATGTTGATCTTAATAACAATTGTTTCACCTGCTTTGTAGCCAACTCTCCCCTTACCATGCCTCTGATTGAAGTATTCAAACAACGCACTCCATGCCTGACTCTCCGACGATGTACCTGCCAGCCAACGCACGTTCTTTGACAGCATACTCTCAATCACGGTCTGGTTGCTGTGTTTGTTTTCCCACCAGTATCCAGTGCGACCATCCCAAGAAGTTGCAGCAGGGTTATGTGTCCAGGTAACACGTCCAGGATGAATACCTCGTGGTATTCCTATTGGCTTGTTGGATGGCTCAGGGGGCTGCACAGCATAAGACGCCCTCGACGTTACCTGCATTGTAACGCACAAAGAAAAACCCCCAAAGCACAGAAAGGCCAAAGAGAGCGGAAGCGACAAATAAAAAAATCGCTTTGCATTGCGTGCACCAAAAACGGCCCCAACAAAACCTAGCAAAGAGATCACAAACCACGAAGCAATCGGTGCAGCCATCCGTTGGCAAGGGTATGCTGCGCGACTTGGTTTGGGCAACACACGCACTAAAAACCAAAACAAGGAAAAAGCCCCCAAAATGGGCCATAAGAACCGCCGAGAGGTAGAGACCTCGGAATGTTCGACCTCCACCTCAGAAAGACACTCCACCTCTTCTGTTCTTTCTCTTTTTTGGCAAGGGTGCCGTTCTTCTGTTCTTTCTCTTTTTTGGCAAGGGTGCCGTTCTTCTGTTCTTTCTCTTTTTTGGCGAGTAGCCTGGGCTACCTTGTCTTGCTGCTGCTTCATGCTACCTTTCCTCCGATCCTCAAGATACCACGGTTTCTCCAGATTGCACAGAACAAAGTGATATACAAAGAAACGTGGTTCCTCGTGAGGCTAAAACCCCCACTCTGAGGGAGAAAAACCCGACTAAAGTCGGCTCAGGGTGCGATCCCAAAAAGGGGGGCAAATCTGTGAGTACTTGCTACTTGCCACTTGCCCTTAAGATAAATTTACAGATATTCAGTGCTCCAAATCTATATCAGCGAGAATCTACCCCTTGCATGTCATAAGACCCCTCCCCCTATCACTTTCTGATAGCCCACGTGGTTCGAACCGCCCTGTGGAGTAAACATTTCAATGAGTTCGCCAGCAAGCTATTGGTGGATTTTCGTAATTTTGGGCCAAACTCAAAATAGGGTACTAATGATTTCAGTCCGTTACATAATGCGGATTGGCGGTTCGAACCGCGTGGGATAGGACTCCAACTTCCCCCTCCCCACCAACGGTGGAGGAGGGGGATAGAGCTTATGATGTATAGCACCGTGTAACTTTCAACCACATGTGTTTACTCCGATAATACTGTAGGCCGAAGCACCAACC
>JALTMC010000329.1:5361-19165 GCA_027005175.1 Myxococcales bacterium | reverse complement strand
TTGTTTCGCTGAGCTTCTCCGTGAAGAGGCCAAGGTAGAAGCGGAGTGAGAAATTGTTGTTTAGCTGATATCGTCGGCAAAAAAGTAGCCCCATGGTGTGTCAGTGCCGTTGGAGAGTTGGGCGGTGATGGCACCGGATCGGTCTCGGGCTTGAGTGCCGCGACCCCACCTGGAGGATACGGCACCCACAGGGAACATGGAGGCGAGCTGGTCAGCTTCTCGTGAGAAGGAAGCTTGTTCGGGTCGAACAGGAACATGGCCAGCAAGGAATTCTTGGGCGAAGTCTGAAGCGGGGATGGCTTTGCGTAAGCCTCCTGGTCGCTCTTCACCGATGTTTTCCTGGTACAGGTAGGCGAGTTCGTTGGGGATTTGATGCTCGCCGGAGGGGCGATAACTTCGATGTTGGATATGGTGTGCGAGTTCCAGGTCACCGCGCATGATGGCCCAGCGAGAGGTGATCCAATTTCTCAGTTGGGAGAACCATGACTTTCGGAGCTGAGGTTGTTCTTGGCCCATGATCTTTCGGAGTAGGGCAAGGCCATCTCGTAGGTAAGCCAGAGGGATTTGTTCGGTTCGCTGAATTCGGATGGCTTCACCGATGTACAAGCGTGCTGATTTCTTTCGGCCACACCGGAGTTCAATGTCGCCAAGGAGAACATAGCATCGCATGCGAGACAAACTTTGCTCTTGGGTTGCGCTGGAGTCTTGTTCTGAAACAGCCAGTGCTTTGTCGGCCCAGGTCTTGGCGTTTCGAAAGTCTCCATAGGCAGCGTAGATGAGTGAGAAGTGTCTACAACAAGCTGAGAGTCTTGGGAGGTTTCCCAGTTTGTGATAGAGGGTGAGTAGTTGTCCTGCGACTCGGACTGCTTGCGCAAAGTTACCATCATTGCGATAGACGCGGATTAAGTGTTGAAGTGCTGCATCTCGAAGATAGGCATCTTGGGCAGACTGCGAAAGCTCAACACATCGTTCGAGGTGGACGCGAGCTTGGTTCCATCGACCCATGATGTAAGCGGAGCGACCGAGATAGAAGTCGGCAGAGGCTTGAATGATGGGATCATCTTGGGTTGGGATGGTCGACAGTTTGTACAGCCAGAAGTTGGCCCGCCAGTTTTGATGGTGTTGAGCGCAAGTCACGGCCCTTCTTCCCCAAGAAACAACCTGTTCTAAGGGTTGGTTGAGTTTGGTGGCCCATTGCATCTCTCGTAGGTGAGCCCAACGGCTGAGTTTGTTGTTGTGGCCTTGCGCTAGCGTTGATAGCTCGCGATAAAGGTGTTGGGCGGCACGACTGCGATCCCCAAACTTGGTGGAGAGAGGGAACAATTCAGGCCATTTTTCGGCCAGGAAGTAGCGCACTTGAATGGCCCAGAATACAAACTCTTCTCGGTATATTCTTGCGGCCATCAGATGCTTTGGCGGAGCAGCCTCTCCGAGTTCGTGTAAGGCTTGTGTGAGAAGTTCTATGGCCTCTTTGTTATGTTGTCGATGGACTTGGGCGCGTGCTAGCTTGTTCTGAAGAGCGACACGTCCCTGGTCATCTTGAACAACCATAAGAGCTTCACGGTACTGTCGAGCGGCTCGTCCATATTCTCCTCGCCAAAACAAACGGTCGCCTTTTTGTACCGTTTGGTGGAGAAACTGAGACCGCTCAAAGGCATCGCTTTGGGCTTCGCCCAAGAGTTGCAGTGTGTTGAGGAAGTTTTCTTCCCCTTTGGGTTCCTCGGGTAGATCGAGATGTCCTGAGGAGAGCACACTGACCATGTGGGATATACCGTGTTTCTCCATACAACGAGAACATCGTTGGATATGCCTGAACTCCCGGTGAGAAGGGGAGTGGCTAGGAGAGGAGGCTCGTTGTTTGTCCAGGTCCACACATTTCATGAAGTCATCCGGATCTGCCTTCAGAGGCTCAGTGACAATCTCGGTCACACGCCACCTTTACGCTACTTCTCTAACGGTTGCTGACATACCTGAGAAATCGTTGGTTGAGAGCCGATAAGATATCAGCAAAGGCGTGGGCTCCAGACGATTGGGGGCGTGGTGCATTGACAGAGGCGAGGCGTGATTTGCTCTGTAGGTTTTCTTCATACAATTTAATGCACCGGTCTTTCGCACGGTTTAGGATTGTTCCAGCATTGTTTGCTGTAATTCCTTCGCGCTCGGCGATCTCTTTGTGAGACAGACCCTCAACATAGTACATCACCAATATGCGCTGGTACCGTTCACCCATTTCATCGATGGCTTCCACAAGGGCTTCTTCGAGCTCCAGAAGCTGAAGCATCTCTTCAGGAGATTTATTGGTTGCTGGTAAGTGCTCGATCTCACAAAGACTTCGATGTTTTCTCTCATTGAGCCTGTCATAGGCTTGATGGACAGCGATTCCAAAGGTCCAAGAGCGAAACCTCCCACGAGAGGTGTCAAAGCTATGGATGTTGTGAAATGCTCGAAACATCGACTCTTGTGTTACTTCTTCGGCATCGGAGGGATTCGGTAGATAGCGACGAACGAAGTGAAATACGTCGCGATAGAGGTTGAGCTCCTTGAGTAAGCGTGTGTATGATCGGACACAGCCTGTCTCCTGGATGCATTGAATGAGTTCGCGTTCAGTTTTTCGATCCATAATTGGCCCCTGCTACAGAGTGCGATGCTTTCCAAGCAAGCTGACGAAGTCTACTTCGATCTGCCTGGAGCAGAGTCGACTCTACCCAAGTATACTGAGCTGGCTCCACTTTCGTACACTGCCTACGTGATAAAATACGATCCATCCTCTCTATTGGACTCTTGATTCGGCTCAACTCCCTTATTATAATGTGTTTTTATGAAAATGCAAACTTCCTGAAAATTTTACATCAACTGACATTGTGAAACAGAGAAGCGGATCTCCGGTTCTACGTTCCTTCCCTTAGTCGTATCTTCTTCAGGAATTTTTTAAATTATTTTTGCTGTTGCTTTGGATGGAGAGGCTCTCTCTTCATCCAAATCATTTCGAAACATTTTGGAAACTTCCACGACTCTACTCCATCGGGCGCTTTGACACACAGACCTTTGTCAAAGTGAGGTTGGTACTTCATTTGGTGCTTTGACACACAGACCTTTGTCAAAGTGAGGTTGGTACTTCATTTGGTGCTTTGACACACAGACCTTTGTCAAAGTGAGGTTGGCTTCGAGAGTGAGGTTGGCTTTGTGAGTGAGGTTGGCTTTGTGTTTGCTGAGTGTCAAACACTCCTTGAGCAAGAACCGAGAGAGTTTTTGTGCTAGTGCCGTTACAACATCAACGGGTTCAGGTGCTTTCTGATGAAAAAAACGAATATGGTTCGAGTGTGTTTGGGGCTAGACTCTACGCAGCAACGGCCTTTTACTGCTGAGGAAGAGTTCATCCTCAAGTCTGAGGCTCGTCTGTTTTGGCGAAGGGGTTGGCTCTTTTTTGCGGCTCCGTTGTGGATCCTTTTGCTTTGGATTCCTCTTCTATCCATGTTTCCTCATGATCTGATCCCGCACGATTGCAGTGGAATTCCCTGGTGCCCGATTTGGTGTGTACCTCTCTTAACTTGGCCTGTGGCTGTGGTTATGTCTATTCTTCAGTTTCGTCAAAGTCGGCGTGTACACAGGGCCTTGATGTTGGGATATGTTGAGCACTTTGAAGGTGTTCCTGAATCCTATGCTTTTTTGGGAAAGGCTCAACAGAAGCTTGTGTCGTTGGGCTTTCTCAAAACGGCTCCGAATGTGCCCCAGTGGATTGAGATCTTTCCTGAGTCTCATCTGCTGTACAAGAGCAACAACCAGAGGGTTGATCCAAAGTTTAAGCTCGATGTTATGGAGGTTGCCAAACATCCAGACAATACATTCCGGGTTTCCATCTCTGGTTTTCGAGAAGTGGAAGCCAGGGATGGCGTGCAACGGCGCCATATGGCTGAGGATGAGCGGATGGAACTCCATCATCATATCCGTCTTACCCGGCCATTGCTTTGGCGCTATTGTCTCTTGTTTGTGTGGACTTTTTTGGCCGGTCTCGGCCAGGTTGCCAGTTTGTACCACGAGTACTCTTCTATCGCGTGGCGCCTGCCCTTAATCGGCATTTTGCTTACCTTTTGTCTTTATTTGGGGTGGCGATTTCACGATAAGTATTCTGAACTGCGTGAGATGGAGCTTGACCGGGAAGAAGGTTGGGTTCTTTGTATCCCACTGCGTGGCAAAAAGAAAAATAATCAGCCATCCGAAGAAAGTATTATTGAATTCCTTCCTCACTCCATCACATTGTGGTCTCTCAAAGGCAGACGAGCCAACTGGCGACACTTCAAGATATCGTGAGGGATTGAAGTCACGCTCGACATTCATGATGTGGGTTAAGGTTTGCGTCGCTTCTTGGGATTGGGGTTGAGGCTGAGGAAGAGGTCCACTCCATCACCCTCATGCTGCAATTTGAACTTGTGATTGAACGGACGATAGCCTCGTTTGATGAGTTGCAGCACATGCTTCTGTTTGTCGAAGGGGCGATTGATTCGAAGTGGAGTGACACCGATCTTTTCACCATCCAGTCGAACTTCGGCTCCAGGAGGGCGGGTTTGGATCGAAAAGGGAGCTTGGGGAGGAACTGGCTTTTCTTTCAATAAAAAGTAACCAACAACTCCACCCACAACCAACATGATAAAGACGATCAAACCACTGAGCATGGCTGTTTTCTTCTTATCTGTCTGCACATGTCGAGCTTGTGTCTCAGAGCCAGGAGTTTGTTGTTGGCCCAGAGCTATAGGGGGAGTTTGATGAGGCGCGTTCGCCAAACTCATGGGGCGTGGCTTCCCGCGATTCGCGGCCATCTCTGCGAGCAGGAAGTCCCGCTGCTCTAATATCTGTGTTGTGAAGGTTGCAACGTCGGCGCTTCGCTCCTGCACAGGTAAATTGTTTCGAAGCTTTACCAGGTCTTGCTCCAATTCCTGGGCTGTCTGGTAACGGTGTTTGGGGTCTACCGCTAGAGCCTTGAGCGTGATCTGCTCCATTAACTCGGGAATGGTTGCTGTCACTTGTCGTGGTGTTGGATATAGGCCATTTTGGATCTTATGCAAGACGCTTTTGTCTGAGTTTCCTTCAAACATTTTGCGCAAGGTCAGCATCTCATACAAAACAATACCCACTTGAAAGATATCTGTTCGTTGATCCAGGGGGCGTCCTTCTGCCTGCTCTGGCGACATGTAGGACAACTTACCTTTCAATTCTCCAACCGCTGTTGTCGAGATGTTTTGGGAGGCTTTGGCGATACCAAAATCTGTTAGTTTGATCTCTGCTTTTTTGGAGATCAAGATATTGTGAGGAGTCACATCTCGGTGAATCATATTGAGGGGCTTGTTGTTTGGGTCAAGAGCTGTGTGTGCGTAGTGAAGAGCCTTACAGACAGGAATCGTAATATCAAGGATGATCCCTAAGGGGATAGGCTGTTCGAGTGTTCGTCGAATCTTAATGACACGAGCGAGGTCGATTCCATCGATGAATTCCATGGATATGTAATAGATCCCATCCACTTCTCCAAGTTCATTGATCTGGACAATATGAGGATGAGTGAGGGAGCCTGCGATGCGAGCCTCGTCTGTAAACATCTGGATAAAGGTTGGGTCTTCTGAGTATTCTGGTAGAATACGCTTCACCGCTACAATTCTTTGGAAGCCAACATGTCCTTGCAGCCTCGCGCGAAAGACTTCAGCCATTCCCCCAAACGCGACACGGTTGAGCAACACAAAATTACCAAACTGCTCCATCCCGTCTTCTGGAAGGAATACTTGTGGGGGAGCGAGAGGTCCTGGTGCTTTTGGTGGTGCTTGAGAGCCTGTTATTTGCTCTAGGGGTAAAGCCACTGTTTCTTGACTGACCATGGGTGGAGCTTGTTGAGGGGAGGTACTGTCTGCTTGCAAAGGCTCCTGGTTGCTTGGGAAATCCGGCGGTGGTGAGGACAGTATCCCAGGGTATCCATCGATATCCTCGATCGGCAAAGCCATCGTTTCTGGGGTTGGTTCCACGTTTGGGAGAATGGATTCCATTGGATTGTTCGGTAGGTCGATCGTTGGAGGAGTCGTATCTTCCGAGATGGGAGTGCTTGGACCCTCTGAGATGGGAGAGATGAACTCCTCTGACCTCGGGGAACTTGGACCCTCTGAGATGGGAGAGAGTAAACCCTCTGAGATGGGAGAGGCTGAACCCTCCATTCTTGGAGGGATTGACAGATCCATGGAAGCCGGTAGGGAGGCTGCTTCATTGGATGTTGGGGAAACAGGGAGTGAAGCGACAAGGGTTGAATCTGTTTCGCTTTCTTCCTCCATAGGCATAGGTCTTTCCTCAGGAGGGGACGCGGCATGAGAGGCTTCGGAGTTCAGGAGGTCACCCAAGGTCAGTCCATGATTTGGAGGGGCAACAGGGGCTGGTGCCACATTGGTTGGTTCATCATCTTCCTCCTCCTCTGCTTCGATATATGCATCGGGGTCATAGAGTGGCTCTGGAGGGGGGAGTTCATAGGCATCCAGGTTCTCAGAGGGGCTTATCGAGGGCTGGGTTGAGTTGGACTGTGTTGGAGGGCCACCTGTGAGCACATTGTGTAGATCGAGGGGCTCTTGTTCTTCTTCGAGTGGTTGAGGTGGAGGCAATGTCGCATCGGGTGATGTTGATTCTTTCCGACGAGGATGAAAAGACGAAGTCTCATCATACTTGGGTGGCTGGTATCGCTTGTGTGGCGGAAGCAACTCTGGACGTTCTGGCAGCAGGCTTTCCAGATGAAAGGGAGGTTGTATTTCAACCAACACTTCTTGGGGAGGATGTTCTAGAACTTGGGATACCAGGGCTTCAATATAAGCCGCTGCTTCTCTTCGTTCTGCTTTGGCTTGACGCAACAAGCCGGGTCTTGCTAGCTGTTGACGCAATTGGTCTATGAGGACTTGTCGGTGGTCTTGGTTGGGATGAAGGGTCTCTTTGAGGAGTTGGTCAAACTGCTCTGTGACTCGGTGGTGATGTTCGGATGGCAAGGACATGTGAAGGGAGTCAAACCAATGTGGGCTGGCATCTCGGAGTGATTGACCCATGATCATATGATAGAGCAATGCACCAACTCCAAACGCATCTCCCCGTCGCATCGGTCGCTGTCCCATACTATATTCGGGGGGGTGGTAAGCGCCTTTGTGATGTCTCAGCCACTTTTGTATTTCTGGATCTCTCCAAAAGATGACATCCAGACCAGCATCCGTTACGACAACCCCGCCTGTTCGAGTTAGGATGATATTTTCGGGAGAGAGGCCTCCATGAAACAGATAGATGGGTTGATCTCCTGGAACACGGTGGCGATGGAGTGCCGCAATAGCTTCCGAGATCTCTTGGGTGATGTAAATCGCCATCGCAGGCGAGAGTATGGCCTCTCCTCGCTGAACAAGATCCAGCAACTTGTGCAGAGAGCAACCCGGAAGATATTCGCGGACATGGTAGTAATTTCCGTTGTGTTGACCAAGATCCCAAAGTGGCGCGAGGTTCGGGTGCTGCAAGCCTCGTGCGACATCAGAGAAGCCTGCAAGGTGAGAGATGATAACAGGATCATTCACGATGTGAGGTTGGAGTTGCTTGAGCAAGATCTCACGGGTCTCGCCGTCGGGTAGATAGGAGAGACCTTTGTATACTTTGTATATGCTACCTTCGGCCAGCATTGCGGTTAACTGATACGATATCTGGGTCATCGTGTTTACTTTGTACCTGCGCTAGGAAGTGGTGCCATTGTAGGAGCCAGCTTGTTGATAGTAATAGTTCTCATACCGATCGAGTTGCTCGCGCAGTGCGTAGTTCTCTTTGTGTAGGGCCATATTGGCTTTTTCCAAGGCTATCACCTTTTGTATTAACTCCTCATTCTCCTCGGCGGCATCTTCATAAGCTGTGATCTGATACTGAAGTCGCTGGTTGTCTTCCCGAACCATCTCTAGTGTTCTTTGTAGCCATTCGTGTTGCTCTTCTTGAGAAGCTCTGGAGTTGGCTTCTGTCTGGAGCTGGTCTAGCTGCTTCTCTCTCTCTTGGAGTTGAAACTTAAGCCTCTCCAGCTCGAGATTAAATAGCACAGTTCTTGACCGAGGTGCAGGTGGAGAACCGTGTAAGTCCTCCTCTTCATCATGATTGACCGTATAAGTATTCTCAGGTTCAAGAGGTCTCTGAGGGACTTTTTTGAGGACAGTCTCTTCACTGTGTTTCTTCTCGCTATCGGGGATGTCCGCTCTCTTTGTCACCTGAGGAGGTTGCCTCCATTCAGCGGGAGGTGGAACTGGGGCTTCAGGAAGCTGAGTTCGCAGTGTCCCCTCTGTTTCTGAAACGGGTTCATCGTCCGTTCCTTCTGCTTCACTTTCTGCTTCAGAGGTTGCTGGGTTCTGTGTGAGAAAAGCATCTGGGGATAAAGGGATAGGAGCCAGAGCCGTTCCCTCTTGAGCAGGTTCTTCTACTTGTCTTGGTGATGGCTTCTCTTCCCGCTGGCTGCTGCCTGCGATTGTCATCTCATCATAGGTGGGAACTGCAGGGTGAGGCTCTTTTTCCTTCATCGGATGTGACATCTTCTCTTCATCAACCCCATCCAAATCAAATTCGCTCTCCTCTATTAATTCAAGAGCATCTCCATCTAAAATCTCACCGTCATCATCGTCATTTTCAAGTATCTCGCAACCTTCCGACTCCAATTGAACCAAAGGCAAAGAGCTGGATTGGAGAGGGGGCACATGAAGCCCGGCTGCCGGGGTTGGAGCATAGGGCGATGGTTGCTGTGGAGAAGGGGAGTCATACAAGAGATCCACACTTGCACTCGCTTGCTCTGGATTGAATTGCGTAGGCATCTCATGCTCTCTTGCACCATCAAACACTGGAGCGGTTGATGTGGAAGATTCTCTAGATTCTGCCTCATTCACAAAGCGCAACTTTGTTCGGCCCAAGGTTAATATATCACCGTGGGATAATACCTGGCGCTCCAACTCTTCCCCATTGAGCAACGTTCCAAAGCTGCTTCCAGCGTCCTCTACCCAATAAACACCTGTGGGATCAAGGATGATCTGAGCATGAAACTTCGAAATACCCGGTTCTTTGAGGTTGATGTCACAACGTTCATCACTACCAATCCAGATCCCTACTTTTTCAACCGAAAATTGGTGTTGGGTATGGGGACCCGTTATTATCTCCAATATAGGCACAGTTGCTTCTCCTACCATTCGAAGCTTTGACTTCTTTGGTACGCATTGTAAAAGAGCCTCGATTGAATGGCAACCCAAGTGAGGTTAGAGAATGATCGATAGAGTCTTTTGTTTTTGTTGGTGTGTTACTCTTTTTGTCGTAACATCTGTCTTTTTGCCGGATGCTCAGGCTGAATCACTTTGCGGCAAATCTTTTTTAATGACAAGCAAAGCTCGTGTTCAAAAACGTGCTTCTGCAAAACGAATTGCCCGCAAAAGGGTGCAACGACGTGCCAGACGTCGATGTCGTGGCAAAAAGTTGGCGTTTCTGGCTCGTTGGCAGTACCAGTGCAGACGCTCAAAGGGACTGATTCTTTGTAAGGCACGGTCTAAGTTCCGATGCTGCAGAAACCCTCGTCAAAGGAAAGCCCGAACTCGGCGTCGCTCATCACAGCACCGATTAACCCGACTTCAGCACTCACTTCGCAAGGCCAGGCTTCGCAAACTTCGTCGCAAGGCAAGGCTTCGCAAACTTCGTCGCAAGGCAAGGCTTCGCAAACTTCGTCGCAAGGCCAGACTTCGCAAGGCAAGGCGTCATCGAGTTGTGCGGAGAGCAAAAAAGCGACGATTTCGTATTGCAGTTGCCAAGTCCAAGCGGCCCCACATCCATCGGGCGGGAAAGGGCAGGCGGCAATGTCGTCGTGCTCGCGTCTCTGTGAAGGGGTATAGCAGGGGGCACACAAAGCTCCAAGCACAGTTGGAGGCCCGAGGGGCTGCTCGTATCCGAGCGATGGAGCGTTGTGGTCAGTTGCTTCCGGTTTGGATGAAAGGTTGGAGGTACCGTTGTGCACGATCAGGCAAGCGACATGTTTGCAGTGCCTTCAGTACAGTGCGTTGTTGTAAAGAGTAACACCAGCGAGAAGACAAAAAACAGCCACCAGGGAAAGTGCGTTCCGTGCAGTGAATCTTTGTAAAGAATCGTTGCTTTTGTCTCTACCAGCGATTACCGCTTTTGTGCAGTGAGCCTTTGTAAAGATTCTCTTTGTAAAGAATCGTTGCTTTTGTCTCTACCAGCGGCTACCACTTTTGTGCAGTGAGCCTTTGTAAAGAATCGTTGCTTTTTGTCTCTACCAGCGGCTACCACTTTTGTGCAGTGAGCCTTTGTCAGGAGTGGTTGCTTTGCTTCTTACCAGCGGTTACCACTTCCGCCTCGATCGCCGCCTCCACGGTAACCACCGCCTCCACCACGGGGAGCGCGTTCTCTTGCCTCATTTACTTTAATAAAGCGGCCATCGAGTTCTGTACCATCGAGTCCTTCGATGGCACTTGCTGCGTCGTCATCGTTGGCGAACGTAACGAATCCAAACCCCCGAGAGCGGCCTGTTTCGCGGTCTGTGATCACTTTTGCTTCTTCTACCGGACCGTAAGCTTCAAAGGCTTGAGCCAGACCTTCTTCGCTTGTTGCCCAAGCCAACCCACCAACATAAAGTTTCTTACCCATTTGTACTAAAAACTCCGTGAAATCACATTGAGCAATCGTCCACCCAAGTGTTATCCAACTTTCACAAACGACGAGAGCATACTACAAGAGGTGGGACGATTCCCTCGATCATTTGTGATCCTACATGATGAACATAAAGATCATGTGCTCTTGAGCATATGAAATACGATGCTCAAAATCAACGTTTTTTTGGAATTCTGAAGTGTGGTTGGGTTCGAGGTTGGCTCGGGTGCTTTCCGTTGTTCGTTGCAAGAGCGAGGAAAGGCGGTGATGCGAGGTCATCAATCCCGACGTTGAACGGTTCACGGTGCTTCCTGTTGTTTGTTGCAAGAGCGAGGAGAGTTGATCCATTTGGGGAGAAAGGAGATTATTTGCAGCCGAGGGGAGCAACATAAATGGCGCGAGTTGTATCAATCCAGGCGATTGCACCACGGCCTTGGCCTTTTCCTTGGTCGGTCCAAGCCAAAGCGATGTAGTTTTCGATCCTGGGTACAACAAACTGAGAAGCGGGGGCCAGGAGTTTTCCATTGAAATCGATGCGAGCGATGGCAACTCCACGGCCTTTGCTATCTTCTTTGACCCAAGCGACAACTGCGCCAAATGAGGTTGGCTTCATGATGGGAGTGTAGGCTCCAAACTGAGCAAGAACCTGTCGTGTGCCAACGGGTTTTCCGTTGCGGTCGAGGCGTTGTGCAAAGAGCTGACGAGTGCTGTCGTTCGTCCACACGAGGAGGAAACCGGTGGGGGTGCCAATAAGGAAGGGGTTGGTGGGTCTCCGTCCACCAGAGGGAATGGGTGTGGTGACAAGGGTTTTGCCGCTTCTCTCTATCACAGCAGTGTTCAGGGTTGCGGAGCGGCCTGTGCGGTCGGCTACTACAAAAGCAAGGCCAACTCTGTTGCCGCTGATCGCAATTCCCGGGTAGGGAGAGAATGAAGTGGAGACAGGAAATACCTGTGGTGTGGAGAGTGGGTTGAGCTTGAGGTCCATGGTTTGGACAAAGAGTTGGTTCTTCGTGAAGTCTGCCCACAGCACCCCAAGATAGTCGCTTCCTGTGACGACAAAAGGGTTCACCATTCGAGTTCCTTTGGATAACAATTTGGAACCGTATACTCGCTTACCGCTCGCACTCACTGCTGCGATGAAGGCGTTGCCTCCGGTTCCTCCTTTGTCGGTATCCCATGTGACATAGTAGTTTTTGGTGGGGTTGTGCCAGGCCATCCCGTGGATGTTTCCAAATTCACCGGGTTTGGAGGTGATCAACCAGTCGGAGCCTGTGGCTCTTGTGCCATCTGCATTGACGCGGGTGAGGAGGACTCTTTGCGTGCTGGCCTCCGACCAACCAAAAGCATAGCCACTGGGAATCGTGTCCAGGTAGAGGTGACTGGGGTCGCCTTTGGTGGAGTAACGTCGAATCGTACCGATTTGTTGGATGGGAAGGAACTCATCAATGGCCCCATCGCAGTCGTCATCGATGTTATTGCAGAGCTCTTGTTTGGGCAGGATCTCTCCTTGGCAGGGACCCCATTGTCCTTGCGTACAGACTCGTTTGCCTTGTCTACATTTTCCCTGGCCGAGGGCTTTTGGATCACCATTGTACGGACATTTTTCAACCAGATTTTCATCGGTTTGACCATCACAGTCATTGTCCAATCCATCACAGGTCTCCAGAGACGGATCAACAAGCCGCTTGCATTCACCAAACGTTCCATTGACGCAGGTTCGTTGGCCTTCAGAGCATACACCCTTCTCTCCGGTGGGGCAGGGGAGAGTCGCCCCATCGGTGCAAGTTTCGGGAACAACCGGATACTCTTTTTCGGGCTCTGGTGTCGGCTCTTCGACCTCTACAAGAGCTTCAGCGTTGCTGTCGCGAAGGGAGGCCCCATCGGGAGAGAACTCTCCTCGAAAGTTGGCAGGTTTGATGATCGCTATACACCAGCAACCCCCGAGACTACCGCTGAGTATGAAAGCTATTCCAAAGAATGCGTACCAAAGAGTGCGTCTTGGAGACATATGATCTTATCCCAGTGTATACAATTGTCACAAATCAAAACGAGCTATGGCATATCTCAATAACCAACCCGTATCAAAGTTTTATTCTTGCTCGCCGTCCATAGTAGTGTAGAGGCTCTGCCCGGGGATTTCAACCCCCAGAGAAGGCTCCAATCCAAAGCTGTGGTGATGATCGTAACATCGTAAAATACTGACAGCTTCGGGCGGGTCTGCTTGGGAGCCAGCTCACATCTATTGTTTGTTATATCGATCTCCTTTCATGAATGAGTGTTCAATTTTTGTACGATTCTACTGTGCTTGACAAGTGAGATCGGCGATGAATATGATGAGATCTATCTACAGGATTGAGATCAAGACTTTCCCTCCATCAAGCGGGGCTAGACATTGCTCCCATGTGAGTCCACTATGTCACGAAATTTAAAGAGAACAATGGGGGTTGTTTCGTGCTCCCAGACATTTGTTGACTGGATTCGAACCCAGGTTGAGACTTGTAAGGAAAGTCAGGCTTGGGAGTTGGAGTGGAGTCCTTCTTTTAAGGAGGGGATGGATTCTTTTGTGAAGGGCTCTTGTGATCTCTACCTTCTTGACTGTCACTTTGAAACCCAAACTGGAGTCGACTGGCTGAAGAAAGCTCTGCACCATCACACGTCCATTCCTGTTATTTATATCGCGAGCAAGATGGGGCTGGAGCGCGAGTCGGATGTTTTTGAAGCAGGTGCTTCTGCATTTCTGGTGCAAGAGGAAACCTCTCCTGCTCTTTTTGAGCGGACCTTGCGTTACACGCTCGCAACGTACCGTAGGTGGAGGCAGAAACAACCATCCCCCGACTCACAAGAGGAACTGTTTTCCCAATTTATGAAATATAGCCCGATACCTGTTGCGATTAAAGATGAGACCGGATCGTATGTCTATACCAATGACCCCTTTGAAGACGTCTTTCTTCCAACACAGAATGTCTTAAGTGTCGATGAATTCTGGGGAGGTGAGGAGGCTCGCTTGTTGCGTGAGCAGGATCGGGATGCTTTGGAGGGGAATCTACCGGTTCATCGATTGCTTTCCTTGCCCTATCGGCAGCAGGTCAAGCATTGGATGATGATGAAGTTTCCACTTCATCGCAACAATATGCGATGG
>JALTMC010000329.1:2977-5351 GCA_027005175.1 Myxococcales bacterium | reverse complement strand
TGGTTGGGGTGTGTTGCCATTGATGTCACAGACCATCAAAACGTGCAAGAAGCACTTCGTGAAAGTGAAGGTCGCTATGCTGTGGCTGCGAAGCATGCCAATGACGGCCTTTGGGATTGGGACTTGCTCCAAAACAAGGTCAACTACTCCTCTCGTTGGAAAGAGATGTTGGGGTATCAAGAGGATGAAGTCTCTCATCGTCCCGAAGAGTGGTTCAATCGTGTTCATGTCGATGACCGAGATATCCTCAATACTGAAATTGCCCATCACTTAGGGGGGATCAACCCTCAATTTGAACTTGAATTTCGGATGCGTGTTCGAAATGGTGAGTACCAATGGTTTTTATGTCGAGGGCTTGCTATACACAACGCAATGGGGCGACCGTCCCGGATGACGGGGTCTCTCACGGATATCAGTCATCGAAAAAGTATGGAGGCACAACTCCAACACGGTGCTTTTTTTGATCCCATCACGAAACTCGCTAGCCGACATCTGTTTATGGATCGTTTAACGGGAGCTGTTCGTCGCTCCAAACGTCGAGATGCGTACCATTTTGCTGTGTTGTTTCTCGATCTCGACCGCTTCCAAAATATCAATGACAGCCTCGGCCATTCGGCGGGTGACGAACTCTTATTCTCGTTTGGTCAGCGTTTGTTAGAGTGTGTTCGGGAACAAGATACTGTGTCTCGTTTAGGGGGAGATGAGTTTGCCATCCTCATCGAAGGCATTACAAGTGTTGTCGATGCTACTGTGATCGCTTCTCGCATTCAAGAGATCCTCACTATACCATTCCAACTTGCTACACAGCAGATCTTTGTTTCTGTGAGTATTGGAATTACCACAAGCTTTACAACCCATGAGACCCCTAAAAACTTTCTGCGTGATGCTGACACTGCCATGCACAAAGCCAAGAATTCAGGTCGAGCTCATTATGTTGTCTTTCACAAAGAGATGCACCACGATGCGTATCATCGGATGCAATTGGAGATGGACTTACGAACAGCTATGGAACGCAAAGAGTTTCTGCTCCATTACCAACCTATTATCGAACTTCAATCCGGTGTGATTGCTGGTTTCGAAGCTTTAATACGATGGCAGCGAGCGGACGGAACTCTGCTCCCTCCGAGTCAGTTTATCAATCTTGCTGAAGAGACGGGCTTGATTATTCCCATGGGGTGGTGGGTTCTGGAAGAGGCTTGTCGTCAGTTTCAAGAATGGTGTGACAAATTCTCTGATTGCTCCAAAATGATGATCAGTATTAATCTGTCGGGTCGTCAATTTTCACAACCCGATTTGGTGCAAACCATGGACAAGATCCTCAAACGCACAAAGATTGATCCAACTTGTATTAAACTCGAAATTACCGAGAGCATGATTATGGGCAATATCCCAATGATCAGAAAACAACTTGAACAATTGAAAGAAAGAAAATTTCAGATTGCGATTGATGACTTTGGTACAGGTTACTCTTCGTTGGGATACCTTCACTCTTTTCCCATTGATGTTCTCAAAGTCGATCGATCCTTTGTGATGCAGATGGAGCACGATGAAGATAAATTTGAAATCGTAAAAACCATTGTTGGCCTCGCGCATCGACTCGATATGAGTGTTGTTGCGGAAGGCATTGAAACGTCACAACACCTACAGGGTCTCAGGACTCTTGGGTGTGAATACGGACAAGGCTACTATTTTTCTGAACCTGTCAACCAAACAAAAGCACTTCATCTGATGAGAGACTATCCCAAGTGGCCGTAGGAGTCAGGACCTCTGAGGTACCCGCTCTCCCTGTTCGTCGGCTTTTCTTTACGGACTGACTTCAGTGACGTCTTTACGGACGGACTTCTTCACGTCTTCATTTTTGGATCGTCAGGCCAGTCAGGGTCAATGCCTTTAAAGTATTGTGTGATGTGGGCGCGGCAGTTGAGGGGGGAGTTTATTTCGGACAGGATCGAGACAAGCCCAAATCCAATTCGGTTTAAAAAGACTGCATCTGCGGGCATATTGAGTTTAAACAGATTGGGGTTGTCTACAAACATTCGACGAAATGTTGTTTCTGGAGCTTGGTTGCGAAAGTCGAACGGTTCATCTTTGAGGTAGGGGCGGTAGAGATAACGCATTAAATCGAGAAATGCTTCTTTGTTGTATTGGATACCATCGGGGAGGAACCCCATCTCTTGGGCTAGAGGTTCTAGCTCTTCGGTTCGATTGAGATAGACTGTTTGCATCAGCGTTGTCCATAGCTTCCGTCGTTCCTCTGGGAAGGGGCGGCAGCAACCAAAGTCGAGAAAGGCGATTTTTCCATCCTCTCGAAAGATATAGTTGCCTGGATGTGGGTCGCAGTTGAACAAGCCATCGAGGTAGAGGGAGCCAAGAT
>JALTMC010000329.1:0-2967 GCA_027005175.1 Myxococcales bacterium | reverse complement strand
GGTAGAAGCCCATCCCTTCCTGGAACTCTGTTGTGAGAATTCGTTTGGATGAAAACTCACGAAATACCTGAGGAATGACTATATGAGGATGACCCTTGAGGCGGTGGTAGAATCTCTCTTGGTAGGTGGCTTCTTTTTGGTAGTCACACTCGTCTAGAAATCGGGTCTCTAGCTCTTGCATGATCGATTTGGCATCGGTACGAAAGAAAAGCATCTTTTGAAACATGCCCATCACTTTCGTATTTTTGAGGTCCGACACCATGGCCTCTTCAATACCGGGATACTGGATCTTGACTGCGACCTTTGTGCCGTCGGGCAATGTTGCTCGATGAACCTGTCCAATGCTAGCTGCTGCGAGTGGGGTTGTCTCAAAGTCTGCGAAGATATCTTCGGGCATCTGACCCAGCTCATCATAGATCTGGTCCTGGATATCGGACCAAGGCATAGGAGGAGCATCTCGTTGGAGTAAGGACAGCACCTTTTGAGCTTCGGGCGGCAAAAAGGTATCCATATAACTGAGCATTTGCCCCATCTTCATCGCAACACCACGCATCTCGGAGAAGGTCTTCAACATCTGCGTGGCCAACTCTATTCCTGTCTCTTTGTCTCGTTGCAATGCAGCTTCTTCGTCGCCCATAAGATTCTTGGCTTTGTTGGCAAGCCAGCGTCCGCCTCCACCTACAGCCAGACGAGAGAGCTTGAACGCTCTTCCCATCCTTCCTGTGCGGATCTTGTCTCCTGTCTCTGGCAACACGCCTTCCACGGATGATTCATGGAGTGTTTCTTCTTTGGCGAAGAGGGATTTTAAGTGGGATGGGATGCTGCTTTTGCGATCATCTTGGGTCATCTTCGTTCCGAGCCTTGCGTTAGTGACGAAACATTCTGCGGAAGTATTTTTTGGGGCGATTGGATTGGTCAAACCGTCCACGTTGGTAGGCGCGTCTCGTCTTTTCGGGGAGCTTGTCCATGTACTTGAGAAGTGTATGGTAGGTTACACATCGTACTTCAGGTAACGCACAGACTTCCCGAGCAAACTGGATGTAGGCTCGCCAGTATCCGTATCCATTGAGGGATACAAGGTGGTGACCAATGTGGATAGGAGCGCGGTTCCCATGGTAGTTTGCCATAAAATAACGCCGGTAGGTGGCCAACATTTGTCGCTGGTATAGCCTCCTTCTGGCTCTGTTGTGGTCTTTCTTGGCTCCTGTTTGGGCCATATAGAAATTATAGTCCATGGAGAGAGTACGTTTGCCAGAACCTGCGATATTCAAAAGAGCTAGAGAGAAACGCCAGATACCTGCTCTGTTCTTTCTCGGCCACAACCATCTTTTTTGAATGCCGCTGGCATCGTATCGAAGACCGTGTTTTTTCATCACAGGCCACAGGCCGGGGCTTGTTTCAAGTCGCGGTGCTCGAAAGCCCAAGACTCCCAGTGTTGAGACAAGATTCTTGCCTTTGTACCAGTGGTAGGGATGGGGCTGTTTTCCTGTTTTTAAGATGGGCCACATGATGGCATTGAACTGCTCGAACTCTTTTTCCCACTGGAATCGAGTCCACTTGTGGCCTCCAAAATGACCGATCACATGAGAGCCAATTTCATGGCCTTCTTTGATGCTTTGGTGGAGGAGTTGGATGCGCTGGTCGATCAAAGCCTGGCGACCACCCCATCGAATGACAGCTCGACCACGAACCATCTTGTATCGCTTGTTCTTGTATCGATAGGTCTTGTACCACCGGCGGTATTTGCTGGTGAAGAAGTGAATACCGCTGACATAGTAGGCAAAGTGAAGGCTCTTCCCTTTGGATTTGTGCTTTTTATTAAAGTCTCTTGCTGCCTTGAGGGTCATTCGCCAAAAGGGAGGATCTCCTGAACCGTCAAAAGACAAACACACAAATTGAGGTGGCCTCGGTAGGACCTTCTTCTTTTTTCGAACCTTCGCCTGATAGGCAGAAGCCTGTTGTGGCAGAAAGGACAAGCAAACCAAAAAAGCTACAAACGTTGCCAATGGCATTAACAGTGCTTGTTTCTTGAGTTCTTGTGGTGCAACAGTCATAGGAATACAATCCTTATACGTCAGTCGTGATGAGAGCCATCGTTCGTTGTAACGCATCTCGCGTTTACCATACTTCATTGATTTCGTCCAATGTTGCTCTTTTCTCACAGAAATAAAAAAAGAATAAATCGAAATACTCATTGATGCGTTGGACTGTTGAATATCTCATCGGACTGGTGTACCAGATCAGGGGGCTCTCTTTCGTGTTCTGCGTTTTGCGTTGGGAATACGATTGACTTTGCTCGAAGGATTGGGCTTGTTATAGTGCGTTTTTTACAAACAGACGACGATGGAGTGAACGACGATGCGGAGCCGTGAATACGTTGGGTGGGCACGATGGTGTAGTGTCTTCTTGTGTGCTTTGGTGCTTTCTTTGGGGTTTGGAGAGTGGGGAGAAGCTCATGCTCAGAATGCTCCTCCCCGGCCCACAAGTCGTCCAGCTCAACCCACGAGCCGTGCTTTCTCGGTCTCTGTGTCACCTGATCAGGTGACAGTTTACATTCCTTATCAAAAACTGGGCTCTGTGCTTCGGCAACAGGGGGTCTTTTTAACCA
The DNA here is from genome assembly GCA_027005175.1 of Myxococcales bacterium. Taxonomy (GTDB): domain Bacteria; phylum Myxococcota_C; class UBA6777; order UBA6777; family UBA6777; genus M3003. The sequence goes on along the minus strand of JALTMC010000329.1, from coordinate 359 downwards.
AGAGACAGTTTGCGTTGTTGTTGAAACAAGCCCGGAAATACCGGAAGTTGAGACAAAAGCAGCTGCCTGTCTCGTATTTGATCACACGTTCTCGTTATACGGGCAGTGTGCGGGGTCAGGTTGTGTCCTTGAGGGTCGTCTTGGAGATCCGTGTTCTCCGCCCCAAGAGATGGATCGCGTTGCAGCTTCCCTTTGCAGGGCTGCCGATGGTTTCGGCGATGCTGAATGACAAACCTGCTATGGTTTTGAGTTCGGGCGGACGTTCGAAAGGGTATATGGTCTTGGCAAAAGGCTCAGGAGTTCATCGCTTGGTCTTGACGTTTTCAGGACGTGTCCTTCGAACGGGTTCTGGGTATACC